>DATNPK010000083.1 GCA_036703275.1 Coleofasciculaceae cyanobacterium
ACATCCTCTTCAGCCTGAAGGCATGAAGATTCCCCTAGAACAAAGACAATTGCTTCGGGGTGGTAAACGTTTCACCGCCAACAGCAAGCTTCGCTTGACTTACACTCGCTCGACGTTCGTTTTTATACTGGTCGGATTGCCCACCCGTCCATTGGTTCAAATTATTGGCTGCGTTAGTATCTCGGTCGTGGAGGGTATTGCAGTACAAGCATTCCCACTCACGGACATTAAGCTCTTTTTTGCCTCCAGATTGGCCACAGCCAGAGCAAATTTGAGAGCTTGGATACCAACGATCTACTATAGTTAGCTGCCTACCGTACTGGTCGCATTTTGCCTCTAACATCGTTTTGAACTTAGCCCACCCCGCATCTGATATAGCGCGGGATAGTTTTCTATTCTTAACCAAGTTTCCCACTGGCAAATCTTCGATGGCTAATGCTTGGTTTTGGCGTACCAATCGAGTAGTTAGCTTATGTAGAAAATGTGTTCTGGCATCCTTGACTTTTGCGTGGAGTTTAGCCAGGCTTAGTTTTCGTTTTTTCCGGCGATTAGAATCCTTTTTTGCATTGCGCCAGTCTGCGGTTGGCTAGCTTGATTTTGCTCAACATTTTTGAATGCAAACGAGGATTCTCTATCTTTTCGCTATCGAGAATCGCAAAATGAGTCAAACCAAGATCGATGCCGCAGCTATTGTTTGTATGCGGTGCATCCTCTCGAGGCAGATCCAAAGGTGTAGATGCACGGACTTCAACGACAAACGAAGCAAAATATCTATTAGTCGTATCTTTGATAATAGTTACGCTACTAGGTTTACTCGGCAACGGACGAGAGAAAACAACTTTAACATGACCAATTTTAGCCAAATAGACTGACTGAGAATGTGGGGAAAAAGCGTTGCTAGCAAATGGAATTGCTTGTCTGCCATGCTTGTTTTTTGACTTAGGTTTGCCCACTTGCTTACCTTTGCGCTTACCCGACTTGCTATTAAAATAGTTACTCCAGGCTTGTTGCAAATCTCTAACAGACTGTTGTAAAACTACAGAAGATACTTCAGACAACCATTTTCGCTCCTCAGTTTTCTTGGCTTGAGTAATCACCAAGTTGCTTACTTTAGTTGGTCTGTTTAAATTATTTCGGGCTGCGTTTTTATACAGCCACCAAGCATCATTCCAAACAACACGACTTGAACCAAAAGCTTTTGCCAATGGTATTAGTTGTGATTGTTTTGGGTAGATGCGGTAACTATATCTAGCTTTCATTGCTTGGTCTGCATGGTATATTAAAACAATACCATTTTTGGTCTGACTAATCAATGACTCAATATAGACGAGGTAGACATAGCGTTACGTTAATTCATGCTCATTTGGTATTCGTAACTAAATACCGAAAAAAAGTATTTAAGCTAGAGCATATTCAACGATTAGAAGAGGTTTGCAATCATGTAGCTAGCACAATGAATTTTAGGGTCATTCGTCTCAACGGAGAGTCTGACCATGTTCATTTGTTGATTGAATATCCGCCTAAGCTTTCTATTTCTCAGATAGTCAATTCTCTTAAAGGCGTTTCTAGTCGTATGTTAAGAAAGGAATTTAAACTA
>DATNPK010000084.1 GCA_036703275.1 Coleofasciculaceae cyanobacterium
AATTTTAGGGTCATTCGTCTCAACGGAGAGTCTGACCATGTTCATTTGTTGATTGAATATCCGCCTAAGCTTTCTATTTCTCAGATAGTCAATTCTCTTAAAGGCGTTTCTAGTCGTATGTTAAGAAAGGAATTTAAACTAACTCCCCACAAAGAACATTTGTGGAGTCCTAGCTATTTTTGTGTCAGTTGTGGAGGTGCGCCAATTGCGAAGATTAAAGAGTCTATTGGCAATCAAGAATCGCACCTTTAGGGTGGGGTTTTCGACCCATCTATTAAATTGATAAAAAGATCGATCGGCGCACCCTGTTCTATTTGATATTGTAAAGAGCCAGAAGAGCCAAAATTAAAAATGATTTTTGTTTGAGGATATTTTTGCTGGTAAAGAGTTTGAATATCTGTCAGGGCATCCTGCATACTAGCAGCGGCGGATACAGTCAATTCTGTATTGTCTGAATGGCGATCGCTAACCTGAGCGCAACTACCAATTAAACCCACCAAACAGTAAACAAGTAAAAATTTCTCAATTTTGCCTCTTATTTCCCTTGGCATTAATAGCAGCAGTGCAATTTTAAAGAGTTGAAGATAATTAAAACTTGAAGCGAGTTTACCTAAATACAGGCGATTCGGAGATCACGCCTGTGCTAAGCATCCCTTATTGCTGCTGCCTTCCGGCTCTGACAAGGTTCGGGCGTTAATACTGCATGAGTCCGAATCATTACCTAGCATAACATATTTATTGCCACTGCTAATTTTAAGTTGAAATTTGATGAGACACAAGCTATGAGCTTTTATTTCCTCCCTAAACTATTTAACCTTACCAAAACGGCGATCGCGCTGTTGATAGGTCGCTAAAGCTTTATGAAACTCAACCCGATCGAAGTCTGGCCATAAAGTAGCAGTAACATAAATTTCAGCATAGGCCATTTGCCAAAGTAGAAAATTGCTGATTCGCATTTCGCCACTGGTACGAATTAAAAGATCGGGATGAGGAATTCCTTTGGTATAAAGATGTTGTTCAAATATCTCTTCGTTAATCTGAGCAGCTTTTAAGTACCCTTGTTCTACTTTAGTAGCGATCGCCTGACAAGCCTGAATAATTTCATGTCTACCGCCATAGTTAGTCGCTACAGTAAATTGAATTCCTTGATTATTTTTAGTATCTTCCATCGAGCGATCGATTTCTTGGCGTAAAGAATTCGGTAGATCCAACAAATTACCGACAAAACGAATTTTTACGTTTTCTTGTTTCATCTCCTGTAATTCCCGTCGCAAAACTCGCTCAAACAAGGTCATCAGAAACTGCACCTCGCCGTGTGGTCGCCCCCAATTTTCCGTTGAAAAAGCATAGGCAGTCAGAGCAGGAATGCCCCAGTCCTTACAGCAGCGTAGCAAATCCTTCAAAGCATCCACGCCCTTCTGATGACCAAGAATGCGAGGTTTACCCTGGTTTTTAGCCCAACGACCATTTCCATCCATAATTACTGCCACGTGTCTTGGTAGACGGCTTGTGCTTAAATCTGTGGGTAGTTGTTGCAAAGTGACTGGTTCTACACTCATCGTTAAAATAGGACTCGAAAATGCTGAATAATTATAAAAGAATTTAATCCACTTTCTTATTGAGCATTCCTTTTAAGACCACGCTGTTGTGATCTAATGTGTTTCAGTTGAGGGGTAGTCTAGTTGTAATAACGGTTAAATTCTTGAGAAGCTTTACGGCTTCTTTTTACGGGAATTTGACGGCAACAAACGTACAACGCGCTCTAGGAGTATTTTGCCTTGAAAACCAATTTTACGACTAAGACGTACCGCATCCCGATCGACTATTGGGGCAAATCTATCTTGTAACAGCTCCTTTAGTTTACTACTGGTTAGAGGTCTATTTAACGTTCCTCGTTCAGCTAATGAAATTGAACCAGTTTCTTCTGAGACAACAATACATAAACATTTTTCTACTCGTTCGGTAATTCCCATTGCTGCGCGGTGGCGAGTTCCCAATTGGCGAGAGGCTGTGCGCTCAGAAAGAGGCAGGATTGCTGCTGCTGCCAAGATTCTCGAACCGCTAATTACAACTGCACCATCGTGCAATAGGGTACTAGTTTGAAAAATAGTTTGCAAAAGTTCTTTGGAAACCTCCGCATTCAAAATGACTCCTGCCGATACAAAATTTTCTTCCTCCAAAAAACCAGTCGTTTCCATCAACACTAATGCTCCAGTTCGATTTTGAGATAGCTCTTTGATAGCATCGACAATACGATCAATGACGCTATCTGGTTGAGTCGTAGGTCTACCAGAACCTTGAAACAGTTTCAGAACTTTTCCTTGCCCAATTTGTTCTAGCAAACGGCGAAATTGAGACTGAAAAATAACTGCCATTGCTACAGCAGAACCTAACACCAATTTTTCCAATAAGAACTCGAGTAACTGTAGCTCTAACTGTCCACTGACTACAGTTGCCAGCATCAGGACGATAAATCCTCTTACCATCCACAAGCTACGGCGTTCACCCTCGCCAATAATTAACAGCAAAGCGTAGCTCAAGGCTAATACTAAGCCCAAATCGATGAGATTAATTAAATTTGGCAACCAGGAAAGAATCTGATTTGAGTCAGGAACCAAACCCGACAATGACATTATTTTAGTTACTTTGCTATGAATGGTTAGCGGGACACAAACCTGAGAATTTAAAGTGTTGAATTAGGTTCGAGTACTTAGAATCAGCAACTTTAAATAGTAGGCTGGCTTCTATACTAAATCTACTATTGGTGTTTTACCAGTCTTTCGGGTAAGCGATCGCGTTCTATCAAATTATGATAGGTTTCACGTTCAATAATTAAGTTAGCTTCTCCTTCATAAACGACTAAAGCTGCTGGTCTACCAATTCGATTATAGTTGGATGCCATACTATAGTTATAGGCCCCTGTGTCTAAAACTACCAAGACATCTCCAGGTTCTGTTTTAGGCAGTGCAGCATCTTTGATGACTACATCTCCCGATTCGCAGTGTTTACCTGCTACTGTAACTTCTTCAGTTGTGGGTTCAGCCATGCGATTGGCAATCACAGCACGATATACAGACTTGTAAGTAATGGGACGAGGGTTGTCCGACATTCCTCCATCTACCGCTACATAAGTATGAAAATTAGGAATTTCTTTGCTGCTGCCTACAGTATATGCCGTAACACAAGCCGAACCAATTAAGGATCTTCCTGGTTCAGCAATCAACTTAGGTAAAGGTAGACTTGCTTCGTTGCAGGCTTTTTCCACTGCTTGACTGACTGCTTTAACCCATTCGCAAATGCTTGGTGGATCGTCAGATTCAGTGTAGCGAATACCCAACCCTCCCCCAACATTAAGAGTTGTTACAGGTAAGCCATAACCCTGAGCTTTTTTCATCCAGTCAACTAATACAACCGCCAAGTCTTGATGGGGTTGTCGTTCAAAAATTTGTGAGCCGATATGAGCGTGTAAACCAATACAGCTTAAACTTTTTTGCTGAGAAAGGTAAACAAACACTTCATCCAACTGATTAGGATCGAAACCAAACTTACTGTCTAAATGTCCTGTACGAATATATTCGTGAGTATGGCATTCAATCCCAGGAGTAAGACGAATCATAATGGGTACTGGTTGTTCACTTTGAGTGGAAGCGATTTGTGCCAAAGTTTTTAACTCTAGCCAGTTGTCAACCATGATGGTACAACCAGCTTCTACCGCCAACTCCAATTCAGCAACAGATTTATTGTTACCGTGGAAATAAATTTTGTTTTGGCTAACCCCAGCTTGTAGAGTCGTGTATAGTTCTCCTCCAGATACTACGTCAAATCCCAATCCTTCACTATCAATAATTCGGCATACAGCCAGACAACTCCAGGCTTTAGAAGCGTAAATCACCTGAGATTCTCCACCATAGTAAGTGGCAAAACTATCACGATACTGGCTGCAAGCTGTTCTAAGTGTAAATTCATCTAATACGTATAGAGGAGAACCATACTGATTGACTAACTGTTGCAGTTCACAGCCTCCAATTTCTAAATGATTGTGGCGATTGACTTTGGCAGTCAAGGGCATTAACTCTTGATTGGGGGAAGGAGGAATTTCTAAACTGGTAATTTGTGGAACATAACGATGTCCAGTATTGGGTAAACTGCGATCGGTCGAAAGCATAATTCTCTAATAAGTTGTTGGGAGTAAAATCTGTAATAATCAACTATTTTCTAGTTTACAGTCGTCTACTGTCAAAAAGTAGCTAAGTTAGATCGTGTCTAAAAATATAAATTGTTAATATTTTCTTGGAACAACTAGAGATTAGGGAAAGAGTGAAAATTTTAAAAATTAAATTATTAACTGCACCCCAAGTATCTGAAATCGTAGCTTTGGATCGAATTTGTATAGGTGGTTTATGGACAGCAGAAGCATATTTAAGAGAAATTGATAGTCCCAGAAGTACTCTGCTGGCTTTATATTATGCGGATGACAATGCTTCACAATCCCAATACGAGATGATCGGCATGGGTTGTCTGTGGGCAATTGTCGAAGAGGCTCACATTACATTACTGGGGATTCATCCTAATCATCGCCGACAAGGATTAGGAGAACTGCTATTATTAACTTTGTTTGAAGATGCGATCGCTCGCCAGCTAGAATGGGCAACCTTAGAAGTAAACGTCAATAATTTGGCAGGGATCGGTCTATATAAAAAATTTGGCTTTCAAGTTGCAGGCATTAGAAAAGGATACTACCAGCCAGCCGGAGAAGATGCTTCAATTCTATGGTTGAAAGGCCTACAGCAGCCAGAGTTCAAATCTAATTTGTCTCAGTGGCAGCATAAATTGCGCGCTCGCCTAAGTAAAAATCACTACTATTTGCACTAAATTAAAATTTGTTAATTTCAATACCGTATTTCCCTCACATTTCGGCAGGATCAGGAAACTAAAAGGCTGTGCTAAAATCACCATAACAAGGGCAAAGCAGGTGGATGGAATAAGACATGTTTGAACGCTTCACAGAAAAGGCAATAAAAGTGATTATGTTAGCCCAGGAGGAAGCACGCCGTCTGGGTCACAATTTCGTAGGGACTGAACAAATACTCTTAGGTTTAATCGGAGAGGGTACTGGAGTCGCAGCTAAAGTTCTCAAATCAATGGGAGTTAATCTAAAAGATGCTCGGATTGAAGTTGAGAAAATTATCGGGCGCGGTTCTGGTTTTGTCGCAGTAGAAATCCCCTTTACTCCAAGAGCTAAAAGAGTTTTGGAATTATCTTTAGAAGAAGCACGTCAGTTAGGGCATAACTATATTGGCACTGAACATTTACTTTTAGGGTTAATTAGAGAAGGTGAGGGAGTTGCTGCCAGAGTCCTCGAAAACCTGGGCGTAGACTTGTCCAAAGTCCGCACCCAAGTAATTAGAATGTTGGGAGAAACTGCTGAAGTGGCTGCTGGTTCTGGCGGTACTCAAGGCAGAAATAAAACTCCTACTCTAGATGAATTTGGCTCAAATCTTACCCAAATGGCAGGGGAAGGAAAACTTGACCCTGTAGTTGGTAGACAGAAAGAAATTGAGCGGGTAATTCAAATTCTCGGTCGCCGTACTAAAAACAACCCCGTTCTGATTGGTGAACCTGGAGTTGGTAAAACCGCGATCGCCGAAGGATTGGCACAACGGATTGCTAATAGAGATATTCCCGATATTTTAGAAGATAAACGAGTCGTTACTCTAGATATTGGCTTATTAGTAGCTGGTACTAAATACCGTGGTGAATTTGAGGAACGTCTCAAAAAAATCATGGATGAAATTCGTCAGGCTGGCAATGTAATTCTCGTAATTGACGAGGTACATACCTTAATTGGTGCTGGTGCAGCCGAAGGCGCGATTGATGCCGCCAATATCCTTAAGCCAGCTTTGGCCAGAGGAGAATTACAGTGTATTGGTGCAACTACCCTCGACGAATATCGTAAGCACATCGAACGAGATGCAGCCTTAGAACGTCGTTTCCAACCCGTTCAGGTAGGCGAACCAACGGTAGATGAAACCATTGAAATTCTCTACGGTTTACGCGAGCGTTACGAACAACACCATAAATTAAAAATATTAGACGAAGCATTAGAAGCAGCAGCCAAGCTGTCAGATCGTTATATTAGCGATCGCTATTTACCCGATAAGGCGATCGACTTGATCGATGAAGCTGGTTCTCGCGTCCGTTTGATTAATTCTCAGCTTCCTCCAGCAGCTAAAGAGCTAGATAAGGAACTGCGGGAAATTCTCAAGCAAAAAGACGATGCGGTTAGATCGCAAGACTTCGACCAAGCTGGAGAACTGCGCGATCGTGAAATGGAAATCAAGGAGCAAATCCGCAATATTGCTTCCACTAAGAAAAACGAAGCAGAAGGCGGAGAAGAGTCTCCTTTCGTAGACGAAGAGGAAATCGCTCACATTGTTGCTTCTTGGACTGGTGTACCAGTTAACAAGATTACCGAATCTGAATCTGAAAAACTGATGCACATGGAGGATACCCTTCATCAGCGCATTATCGGACAAGAAGATGCAGTCAAAGCCACTTCGCGCGCCATCAGAAGGGCTAGAGTGGGTCTAAAGAACCCTAACCGTCCGATCGCTAGCTTTATCTTCTCTGGACCTACTGGGGTAGGTAAAACCGAACTTACCAAAGCACTAGCAACCTACTTCTTTGGTTCGGAAGACGCGATGATTCGTCTCGATATGTCCGAATACATGGAACGCCATACGGTTTCTAAACTGATTGGTTCTCCTCCAGGATATGTCGGCTATAACGAAGGTGGACAGCTAACCGAAGCGGTTCGTCGTCGCCCCTATACAGTGGTGCTATTTGATGAGATCGAAAAAGCACACCCCGATATCTTCAATATGCTGTTGCAGATCTTAGAAGATGGTCGCTTGACTGATGCCAAAGGTAGAACAGTAGACTTTAAAAACACTCTACTGATCTTGACTTCCAACATCGGTTCTAAAGTAATCGAGAAAGGTGGTGGCGGTCTTGGTTTCGAGTTTGCTGAGGACCAAGCAGAAGCTAAATACAACCGTATCCGTTCTTTGGTCAACGAAGAGTTAAAAAGCTACTTCCGTCCAGAGTTCCTCAACCGTCTCGATGAAATTATTGTCTTCCGTCAGCTAAACAAAGACGAAGTAAAAGAAATCAGCGAACTCTTACTCAAAGAAGTGTTCCAACGCTTAACCGAGAAAGACATTACCCTAGAAGTTACCGACAAATTCAAAGAGCGTTTGGTAGACGAGGGCTACAACCCCGCCTACGGTGCGCGTCCTCTACGTCGAGCAATTATGCGCCTTTTAGAAGATGTCCTAGCTGAAGAAATTCTTTCTGGTCGTCTAGGCGAAGGAGATACCGCAACAGTAGATATCGACGAAGAAAACAAAGTCGCGATCGTACCTCAAAAAGAGAAGGTAGAATTACTTCCCTCTTCGTAATCGCTCAATAGCAATTGAATAATTAATTTAGGTGGAGATGTCAAAGTCTCTGCCTTTTTTATGGCAAATCATGTTTGGGTTAATCGATCGTGTCTTGTCTCAGTGGCGATCGCACTTGGGCTAACTAATACTATAGTCATTCCAAATAACAACCAAACGATCTCTTAAAAAAGTAGCAAGTAGCCTTAAAGGACTCTATCACGGACGACACGTAGTTAGTCTATTACGGATTCCGTGCATGATTAGCCCGTGCATGATTAGCTCCTTACGTCCTAAAGGACTAGCCCTAAAGAATTAGCTTCGCGTCCTTCGCGTCGCAGTAGCACGTAGCAAGTGAAAATAATTTACTCCTGACTTCTGACTTACCTAATTTTTAACGTTGAGATTAACCGTGCGATCGCTGTCTTCTTGATTTTCTTTTTACCAACAGTCTCTAAAATTTTATTTAAGTAAGGCTATAATGCTGAACAAAAAAGTCGCGAATTATGAGACAGAAATTACAGCATTGGTCAATTATTATACTTTTGAGCCTGAGATTATGGACTGGTTTGATTGAACCAGCTCAAGCTAGCAATGGACTATCTCCCCCTAGCCAAAAACATATTTTGGAAAGATTGAGCTTCGGCGTAACTTCAGCACAAACAAGACTAGTAAACGAAATCGGCATAGAAGCTTATATTCAGTCTCAACTTTCTCCTCAACTTGTTCCAGAATCTGCCATAGTCAATGATTATTTAGCAAAATTGAGTTCAATTCATCAAAAGCCAATTGAACTACAAAAGCAAGACATTGCTATTCGCAAAAAACTACGTAACTCTAAACTATCTATCAAGCAAAAGAAAAAAATACGTCGAGAAATCGGAAGCTTAAACGCTCAAGCCAGAGATGAAGCCATGGATGCTCATTTAGTTAGGGCAATTTATTCCGATCGCCAGCTACAGGAGGTAATGGTAGATTTTTGGTTTAATCACTTTAATGTTTATGCAGAGAAAGGTTCAGTAGAGCTGTGGTTAAGCGATTACGAAAATAAAATTCGGACTCATGCCTTAGGTAACTTCCGTGACTTATTGATCGCGACAGCGAAACATCCAGCAATGCTAATCTACTTGGATAACCGCAAAAATACTGACCCAAACAGTCCTGGAGGAGAAAAAAACCAGTTGGGTCTCAACGAAAATTATGCTCGCGAGCTAATGGAATTACACACTTTAGGGGTAAACGCTGGTTACACTCAAGATGATGTCATTGCCTTAGCTAGGATATTTACAGGTTGGGGTATGGATACTCGTGGCAAAAAAGGAGATGGTCAAGGCTTCTTCTACTATGAAAATCGTCACGATCGAGAAGACAAGATGTTTCTTGGGCAGAAAATCTCAGCTAACGGCATGAAAGAAGGTGAACAAGCTATTGATATTTTGGTAAGACATCCTGCAACCGCCCATTTCATTAGCTATAAACTAGCGCAATATTTCGTAGCAGATCGACCACCCGAGAGTTTGGTAGACAAGCTGTCGCAAGAGTTTAGGGAAACTAATGGAAACATTAAGCTAGTCTTAGATGCTTTGATTCATAGTGAAGAGTTTAATAGTCCTGAGTATTATAAGCAAAAGTTTAAAACCCCTTATCAATATGTAATTTCTTTAGTTCGCATGGGAGAAATTGAACAGCCTAATCTCAAAAGGGTTCGGGGAATGTTAGAGCAGTTATCGATGCCTTTATATATGTGTCTTGCGCCTACTGGCTATCGAAATACTCAAGAAGCTTGGCTAAATCCCCAAGCAATGTTACAAAGAACAGGTTTAGCAACCGCGATCGCTAATGGAACTTTAAACCGTAGCTATTCGATCGAACAAAAACAATTAACCAGGAACTTTGGTAAGCTTTCTAGCAACACTAAACAGGTAGTTACGAAAAGTCCTCGTAAGCTTCGTTCGGCTCTAATTATGGGTAGTCCAGAGTCGATGTATCGATAAACTGTTGAGGGTTAGTTAGCTTCGTTGAGATTAATTCTTTTTAGCTATTAGCTATCAGTTATTTACTTCAAGATTGAATTTGTTATTATTCGGGTTCGATAAATATGCAAAGAAGAAAATTTTTTACCGCAGCGAGTTTAGCAACGGCGGGAATGTTGCTTCCAGTGGGTTGCAATAGTTGGGTAGCTCAAAGAGTTAATTCGGCAAGCGATCGCCAACGCTTAGTCGTAGTTTTTCTGCGGGGTGCAGTTGATGGTTTGAATATTGTTATTCCCCACCAAGAAGCCGAATATTATGAGGCAAGACCAACTATAGCTGTTCCCTATCCTCAGGAAAAAAATGGTGGGATTGACCTTGATGGCTTTTTTAGTTTGCATCCCAAACTGCAAGATTTGATGCCTTTATGGAACAATAAGAATTTGGCGTTTGTTCATGCTAGTGGTTCACCAGTACCAGAACGCTCCCATTTCCAGGCTCAAGATTATATTGAAAACGGTACGCCAGGAGTAAAAAATACCCAAGACGGCTGGATGAATCGGCTTTTAGCTGAATTACGTCCAGATACACCAACTCAGGCACTTAACGTCGGTGTAACTACTCCCTATATACTTAAAGGCAAAATGGCGATCGCATCTCTTAAACCTGGAATGAATTCCGCCGCCCCAATTGCAACAGATCGTCCTCGTGTCGATAAAGCTTTTAGTAGTTTGTATAGTGGCACAGATGCCTTGAGCAAGGCCTATCAAGATGGCAAAAAAGCTAGAGAAATAGTTTTAGCAGACTTAAAGCAAGAGATGATTTCTGCTTCACGGGCGGCAAAAAGTGCCAACGCCTTTATCGATGATGCAGCCGAAGTAGCGAGGTTAATGGTCGGAAATGCCAAAACTCAATTAGCATTTATGGAGATTGGAGGTTGGGATACTCACATCAATCAAAATCCTGTTTTCGATCGCTTGCTGCCTTCTCTGGGTAGAGGTTTAGCTATACTTGCTCAAGGATTAGAACCAATCTTCTCTGACACGGTAATAGTTGTAATCTCAGAATTTGGTCGGACAGTTAAAGAGAATGGGAATAAAGGAACAGATCATGGCTATGGCAATGCGATATGGCTTTTAGGAGGAGGAATTCGGGGAGGAAATGTCTATGGAGAGTGGCAAGGTTTAGATCGATCTATACTATATGAAAGTAGAGATTTACCTGTAACGACCGACTTCAGAGCAATTCTTGCGCCTATTTTACAGCAGAATTTATCAGTTTCTAGCGATAGCTTAAATCGGATCTTCCCTAATTATCAACCGACTAATCAGATTGATTTTTTAGCCTAAAAAATTATCATAGTTTCGTCAAAATATTTTAAAATTTAATAAAAGCTAAGAACTAAAAGCTATCAGCTGCTCAACCCAACCTGACATTATATGGAACTATTCCAGATGCTTTTTCCTTCATCTTCATGAAAGCGATAGAATAATGCTTCGTCTTTAAACTGATGTTCATCTAGTACATGATGAAATATACCTTTATCAATCATTGTTTGACCTACATTAACTGCATCTTCCCTAGATAGTTTAATCTTATCTACAATCCAGTCAATGGCTTCGTTGCCCAAAAAGCAGCGTTGAAACAGCTTTAATTTATAGCGGCGAGTTTTGATCTCTACTCCTTGTTGAGAACGCATTTCTAAGGCTAATTGTCGAATGCTAATCCGATTTAAACTAGTCTTTGATTGATCGGTGCTATGAGAAGAATGAGTATTTGCAGCCTGTTGGACTGGACTTGAAGTGGCAACAATATCTGATTTGTACTGGTTATTCTGCATCCAAATGCCCACACTATTTTTTTCTTTAACTAACAAAGTGGCAATTTTAGATCTTTCTTCATGGTCTAGATATTCTTCACGACACTCTTTGATCGCTGCTTCTATTTCTTCTCTCGGAAAAGCTTTTTCTCTGATAAACAAATTATCGTTGTAAATTAAGCCTGATATGGTTTTATCTCGGTGTTGTATCTTGCAATACTTTACCTGCGTATGATCTAAGAAAAGCATTTATTTTCTTACTCCTATATCTGCCCCTATAGTTGTTCCAAGTAATAATCAATTTACACAGTTATAACTCAACTTTCGTCGTCTTAAGTGTTCTAAATAGTTATTAGCGTTTATGCTGAACTGGAACGATCGCGCTATATTCAAAATTGTTTAAACTGGGTTGAACCAAAAAATAATTTTGTTGGCTTAATTTAATGTTGTCTGACTCACAGTTTGCTTTAGGGGAGTAATAAGTTAGCACATATTCTTGACCAATTAATAATTCTGTTTCTGTCTCTACTTCTCCTTGCCACTGAGTCTTGGTTACTAAAATAACTAATTGATTGGCTAGTTGAGGAATCGCTTTGGCTACCTGTCTACGGTAAATTTGGTCTAAGCTACCGAAGGGGGAGTCCATGACGATGGGAAAAGTGCTGCTATCGTAACCCATAAGAGTATTGCGCTGACTCCATTGTCTCACTCGGTCGATAATGCCCCCGATAAACGACAGGCTTAAGATTTGGTTTTCTCCTGTAGAGGCTGCAACAGGTGCTTCTACCCCTAATGTATTTTCCACCAAGGTTAATTTATAATCACTACTGAGCTTTGGAATATAAGGAGTAAAAGAAATAAAGCTAAATATTTCCTGGACTTTTTGTTCTAAAGTTAGGCGAAACTGCTGTTCTAGACGTGTTCTAACTTCGTTTAATCGGTCGATCGCATCCTGCGCTACCTGGATTCGCTTTTGAGTCAGCTTTTGTTTGCTTTCAGTTAGCTGATGTCGCGCTATGGTTTGACTTAATTTATCTAGCTGTGTCGAGCGATCGCTTTTTTGCTGCTGATTTTCTCCCTGTTCTAAAATTAAGTTTTTTAACTCATCTTCAATTGCCTCTATGTTCTGCTGTAGCTGTTGAGTATTTTGATTGGGATAGCTTTTTAGCTGCCTATTAGCTTGTTCTATCTCTGCTTCGATACGGTTGAGTTCAAGATAATGATGCTTAATTTCTACTTGCTGTTGGTCTAGCTGTTGCCAAAAATTAGCTGACTCTACTTCAATTTTGCTTACCTGTGTCTCTAAACGAATGGCTGACTCCTCAACGTTTTTAATTTCAACTTTTTTGAGCCAAGACTTAACTTGGTTGTAGGATTCAGTATCGGGGTTTAAAGCTTCGCCACAAAGACAGCGTTGCTGTGATAATAGTTGTTGAATAAACTCTTGCTTGAGTCCGCTGGAAAGTTGGTTGCGATCGCGTAATGTTTGTAGTAGACCTAAGAAATTATCAGCTATAGCTGGCAGAAAAATTAGGTGGCTATCGTTCGACAGTAGTTTCTTGAGCTTATTTTTGCTTTGGAGCAAATCTTTTTTGAGTGACTTGTGCTGTTTGAGCAGTTTAATTTTTAGCTGTTGAATCTCATCTGCACCACTAATCTCTAGTAGCTGTTGCGAGAAATTCGCTTTTTTCTGTTCTAACTGAGTTACTTGAGCGACAATTTTGGCAATACGTTGGTTGATGGCTTCACGCTCTTGCTCTAAATTAATTTGTTTTCTCAATAACTGTTTAGTTTGAGCATCTCCAAGTTCTTCTAACTCTTCTTGTAAAGTTCTCCGAGCTTTCTTTAAATGCTCGATCGCTCGATCTAAAATCTTAACTCCCAGCAATTCTTTAGTATCGTCGGCGATATTAGAATTATGATTCTGGCGAAAAAAACCATCAATTCTTTCCCCATCAAAGAAAAAATATTGATGCAGACTGGCAGGTAAAATGCGATTAATAATATCTTCGGGAGGCTCAAGGGGTGGATACCATCGTCCATCGTCTCCTGCAACCAACATAAATAACTTAGTCTGGCTATACTGCACCTGATGCTGAGAGTCTTTGTTAGCGTAACACTTGCGCTTTAGCTGATAGAGTTTGCGATCGCGCTCAAACTGTAGCTCTACCCAGCATTCCACACCCCGTTCAGCCTGAGCTTCCGTAACAGCTCGCTGATTAATTAATAGTTCTGGAGAAGCAAAAGCTGCCGTAAACTTTTCGTAGAGTACCCAGGTAAAAGCATTGAGAATCGAAGTTTTACCTGCACCGTTATTGCCATAGATAACTGTCGTGTTGCGATCTCCGCTAGCAAATTTAATCTGAGGAGTTTTGCCGTAAAACTGTCTAAAATTACACAGTTGCAGATAATTTAATTTCATTGCACGACTTGCTTGATAATATTGAGAACATCATCGTTAATATTACGTGGAGTCTTTAAATATAGCTTGTCTTTCTCTAGCTTTAAAACCTGCTCAATTACCTGCTTTACTTCCACTGGCGCGTTGGTAATTGGCTCTTGAATCGAAGTTAAATCAGATATATCGTTTTGGTCTTTTTTATTCATGGTTTGACAATACCTAAAAAACAAGCAAGCCTAATTTATGACAAGTTATTTCTGTATATTTTAGAGTATCAAAAGTTTTTCTCTGTCCCTGCGCTGAATCTAAACATTGCAATTACTTTGATTAGAGGAATGATCGAAGTCCCCTAAAGGATATGCCCGTGCATGATTTGCGACCCGAAGCTATATGCCCTAAAGGATACCGCTGCGCGTCGCGAAGCGGTATCCTTTAGGAGTCCTTTAGGACTGCATCAAGAACACAGATGATTAATTAGCTTACCAACTATGTTTATTTTTTTGATTAAGCACTTGAAGTAAAAGCTAATAGCTAACAACTAATCAATCAACAGCGTAGTCTATCAAGCATGAAAACTGCTGTAGGTTAGTCAATCACAGAAATTTAGGTTATCTTCGGTAAAAAACATTCTATTTAGCTAATGAGTATTAGTAGCCTAGAATTTGAATTTGATCTGATGTGGGATGAATTATTTCCCGATTTAGATTTAGAAACAGAAGTACGGCTAATTCCTAAGCGTCGTTTTAAATTCGACTATGTTAATTTTCCTGCCAAAGTAGCGATCGAAATTAACGGACAAATTTGGCATCAAGGCGGACACAGCACTGGTAAAAGCCTGATGCGAGATTATGAAAAACTCAATTTAGCACAACAATACGGCTACTGCGTTTTTCAACTATCCAAAGAAATGATTACTGAAAGCTGGTTAAGAGCGATCGCCAATACCATTCGTAGTCGTAGTTTAGTTAGTGTTCCTGTAAAGTCTTAACTCCTGAGTTCTGAGTTCTGACTTCGTTTATTGTCTTTGTCTAAATATTTCATAAAGAGCGATCGCTGCTGCCACAGAAGCATTAAGACTAGGTGTTTGACCTACTAAAGGAATCGCGACTAACTGGTCACAGTTTTTTTCAGTCAACTGACTCAAACCTTTGCCTTCGGAGCCGATGACTAGTCCCACTGCACCATTGAAGTTTGTTTCGTAGAGCATTGTATCGGTATCGGCAGTCGTGCCATAGATCCAAAAACCCGCTTCTTTAAGTTTAGAGATCGCTTGGTTCAGGTTTACTACTCTAGCGATCGCCATATTTTCTAATGCCCCTGCTGCTACCTTCATGACGCTAGAAGTTATACCCGCTGCTCTACGTTGGGGAATAATTAATCCTTGAACTCCTAAAGCTTCTGCTGTACGAATAATTGCCCCTAAATTGTGAGGATCTTCAATTCCATCAGCAATCACGATTACAGGGTCAGGAGTCTGTTTTGCCTGGTTAATCAGCTTGGATAAGTCCCAATAAGAATAGGGAGCAACTTGAGCTGCAATACCTTGATGATTGCCCCCCTGGGTTAGCTGGGACAGACGACGGGAATCCACCTCATCGATAATTGTGCCGTTGGCTTTGGCTTCTTTAACCAGGGGATAAAACTGTCCATGAGCCATTAATTTATCGACAATCCAAATGCGATTGATTTGGCGATCGCCTTTTAATGCTGCTAATACGGCATGACGACCATAAGTTAAATCAATTTCTTCCTTCGGTTGCGATGGTGCGATCAGAGCCGAAACTGATTCAGATTGGCTTCTTTTTCTTGGCTGAGAAGAAGTTTTATTGGGTTTCACTGGTAAGTAATCTCAAAGAATAGATTAAAAAAGAGGTTAAATAACTAGCTATTAACCAATGATCGATAACTAATAACAACCCCAATAGGTTAATTTTAAAGAATAAAAGGATTAATTACTAAGTGAATTAAAATCTAATTTGGCTAATAATTCTTGTAACCGCTGCGGATTAGTCAAATGAAGATAGCCAATTAATGCTTCTAAGGCTGTCGCTTGCTGATAGATGGTACGAGATAGACGACGAGGTTTGGCTACACAGGCATTGCGTCCACGACGTAAAATTTCTTTTTCTGTATCGACTAGATAAGGCAAAAGCACTGATAAATGGATCGCCTGACTTTCGGCTCTTACTTGGGTAACAACTTGGCTATGGTAATTAGCCATACGCTTAGGAGGCATTAAGAATCTGGTGCGAACATATAGTTCAAATACAGCATCTCCGATATATGCCAGAGCGATTGGCGACAACTTTTCAAACTGATTAGTTTGAGTTGATTGAGTTGCGGTCGAATCTAGCATAACTCCACAATTTGTTCAAGTTTGAGCCGTGTCTATTGGCGCATTGTTGTTTTTGTCTTGCTCTGGTAAATTCACATCCAAACGGGACGTTAATTTTTGATGTTTTTCATTGCCTCTTCAACAGAAGGCTGGAGAGAAAGAAATTTCTCTAGACGAACTAGCTTTACGGTTTGAGTAACTCGTGGATTAGTAACAACCTGCAAGCTTCCACCAGCAGTTTGTGCCTTTTTAACGAGCTGCACCAAAGCTCCTAAACCAGAACTATCAATAAAATCAATCTGTGCCAGAACCAAAACCAGATTTTTTGGTCCTTCGTCTATACAGTTACCGATGACCTTGCGGAATGCTGGTTCAGAAAAGGCATCTAGTAATCCAGTAAGACGAAATATTTGGTTATTTTCCCTGACTTCACGGGTGCCTCTTAAGCTCACAGTCAGGTTTAGCTGCTCAGGAATAATCTCCTCCTCAACTGTACCTTGATGATTTTTAACAATCAGCACTGTGCCGCAAAACGGCATACTATTGTTAACTTTATCAATGGTAAAGTATAGCCCATTTTTAAGGGTAATGTTAATTAAGCCATTTAAACTAAATCTTTGTCGTATTTTTGTAGACTTAATATAATAAAAAAAATTAATTGATTTGATCCTCACACAAAAAACCCTACTTTCATACCAAAAGCAGGGTTGCAGAGCAAGAGGAATTAATATAAAAAACTGTGTATGGCTGTAAAAACAGTAACCTAAATAGATCATATTTTGAATAAAGCAATGCTATCGCTTTAAATTCTGCAATACATTCGTATAAACACTGAAGTTTTAAAATTATGAATGTCTTTTAAGCTGCTTATTTAAAATTTTGCCCTTGAGAGCTTGATTAATAATAATTTGACCAACCTGTTGAGATTAATCACCGAGAGAACTTTTCGCTTCTAAGCATTCCTAACCAACGACTTAACACTTCGGTACTAGGTTAATAATCTATAGGTTAAGCATAGAGTGTAAAGTAGGCAATAAGAATTAATCTCTAAAATTTGCCAATATTTCTCTTTGCTTTGCCTCTCGAATATAAATAATGTTTATCGATCGTTTAATCTCAAAACTCAATCAAAGTTGCTTCAAGTTATTCCAAACCAATCGCTGGTTAATTGCCTTTTTGGCTTTTGTGCTGTCGCTCCAAGTTGCTATTTTACCTGGCGCGACTCAGCAACCTATCGTCATTAAAACTTTGATTCGTGCAGATGAGGCTCAACAGTTACAGCCTCTGGTTAATAAATTTAATCAGCAGCACGCAGATATTAAATTTCAAATTGTCGAAGCTCCCAGCGATAGCAATCAAGTTGAAGACTTATATACATCTTCCTTTTTATTAGGCAATTCTCCTTATGATGTGGTTTACATGGATATTGTCTGGACTCCTAAATTTGCTGCTGCGGGATGGTTAAGAGATATTTCAGAGCGCCTATCTGCCGAGGAAGCCGAACAATATCTTGAGGCAGACATAGCAGGGGGAATGTACCAGGATAAGCTATATCGCCTTCCCTTCCGTTCTGATGCAGGAATGCTTTACTATCGTCAGGATTTACTAGAACAAGCAGGATATGAACCCCCAGAAACCTTTGATGAACTACTAAAAATCTCCCAGGATTTGCAGCAGCAGAAATTAGCAGACTGGGGATACGTATGGCAGGGTAAACAATACGAAGGATCGGCTGCCATGTTTGTGGAAATATTGCAGGGTAGTGGTGGTTTTTGGGTTAATCCAGATACTTTAGAAGTTGGGTTAGATCGACCAGAAGCGATCGCCGCCGTCGAGTTTTTACGGGAGACGATCGCCCGTAATATTTCTCCCCCAGGTGTTACTACTTATGCCGAAGAAGAGACTCGTTTATTGTTCCAGAATGGCAAGGTGGTTTTCTTGAGAAATTGGCCTTACGTTTATAGCTTGGCAGCCGAATCGGCGATCGCCGGGAAATACAATATTAAGCCAATGGTTCATGCCGTCGGCCAAGATAGCGGGGCAACTTTAGGAGGCTGGGGATTAGGCATTGCTACCAGCACGCAACACCCCGATGCGGCGTGGCAGGTAATTGAATTTCTCAGCAGTGAAGATGCTCAACGAGAATTTGTTTTAGATACTGGTTTTGTCCCCAGTCGTATCGCCTTGTTTAACGATCCTGAAATTGTAGCTAAATACGATTATTACCCTCAGCTACTAGAAGTAGTGCAAAGTTCGGCTCTGCGGCCTCCCATCCCTCAATATGCTCAAGCCTCAGATATCCTACAACGTTACCTAAGTGCTGCCATTACTGGCAAAATAACTCCTGAACAAGCAATGCAAACTGCTGCCAATGAAACTCGAAATTTATTTACCAAATAAGGAATTAAACAAAATAGCCAATGACCAATAACAATGCTTAATAAACAAGAAAAACTTACTGGCTGGCTAATGCTTTTTCCAGCTTTATTTATTTTAAGTTTAATATTTATTTATCCTATTGCCAGAGCTTTCTGGTTAAGCTGGTTTACCGAAAACTTAGGTACACAGCTACAGCCTGTTTTTACGGGTTTGGCTAATTATCAAAGGATGCTGGGAGACGGTAGATTCTGGCAAAGCTTAGGGAATACTTCTGTCTTTACAGTAGTTAGTGTAGTCTTAGAATTGTTTCTCGGCTTAGGCGTTGCCTTGGTCTTGAACAAATCCTTTTTTGGACGCGGAGTCGTGCGGACAATTGCCATTATTCCCTGGGCCTTACCTACTGCGGTTATGGGGTTAGCTTGGGCATGGATTTTCAACGATCAATATGGAGTAGTCAACGATATTCTGTTCAGGTTAGGCTTAATTGATACAGGAATTAACTGGTTAGGCTCACCTGCTTTAGCTATGGTTGCTTTAATTATTGCCGATGTTTGGAAGACTACGCCTTTCATCAGCATTATTTTACTCGCAGGTTTACAGTCGATCTCAGAAGACTTGTATGAAGCCCACAAAATGGATGGAGCAAGTCCGTGGCAAAGTTTTTATCAGATTACTCTGCCACTATTGATGCCACAAATTTTGATCGCTTTATTATTTCGATTTGCTCAGTCTTTTGGCGTTTTCGATTTAGTACAGGTAATGACTGGAGGAGGCCCCGCCGGTTCGACAGAAACAGTTTCGATTTATATTTACTCTACGGTAATGCGTTACCTAGATTTTGGTTATGGCGCAGCTTTGGTGGTAATAACTTTTCTGTTGTTGGTCTTAGCTGTGGCAACTATTTCGTTAATCTTAAACAGAATTCGTACTTAAATTATCTACCTACATTTTAATTAATTTTAATTCGCTGCCTCATTCCTCGTAGCACGTTATCCTTCATCCTCAAAAGAGGGAAGTATATCCCAAGCCTGAACAATGATTGTGCTTAACCATTTGCGACGATCTAGATCCAAAACCAGATCATCTTGTAAAATACTTTCAGTTAACTCTTCTAAAGATTGCCCTTGGCGACGAGCTATTCGAACCACACCAGCGATCGCCGTAGCAATAATTTCTTCGTTGATGGAGTTATTTTGAAGAGCCAATATTTCTTCCGTGTTAGCGGGAATAGAATAATCCATAGATTGAGCCAAGAAATTGAGCGGCAAATTAAGGAGATGTAACAGCTATATACTAATGTTTGAATTTGTCACATCTGAAAGACAAAAATTAATAATTAGATAAGCTTAACTTATTAGTAATTAATTTGACTCAGCTTTAAAACTTCTTAAGAATATATTAATATTATTTATATATGAAAGAGTTAGCCTACATCGAAATACCTACCTCAGATACAACAGGGGTAAGAGAGTGGTTAAAAACCCAATGGCAACCACAATTGGGAACAAAAGCGGCTACGCGCGATGGAATTCGCCTTCAGTTTAATTCATCAGCCTTTAGTGAACTATCAATCTTCGTCTGGCAGCTACAGCGCACTACCTATCTGAAAATCTTTCAATGGGGACAATCGATTCCCCAAGAGGCGCAAATTAAGCAGCAGTTAATTAAAGAAATTCGGGCTAGTTTTCCCCAAAAGTATCCTGTCCCACCCGCGATCGATTTAGCGCAACAGTCTATTTTTGAAGCTTTGGCACAAGCCTATCCTAAAACAGTTCATTTCTTCCAGAAAATGCCCAATGGAGAGTACGATCTCAATCGGGTTTATTGGTGGGAAAAACGCTGGCGTGAGAGTGTTGAAAATCCGCAACAGCCTCGAGAAGTAATTTTTAAAAGTAATTCAGCTTCAAATAACCAACAAGAATACGATCTGATCTATATTGGCGGTGCGTTGGGAGTGATTCACGCTGCGGTGATGGCGCAAAAAGGCTATCGAGTGCTATTGGTTGAAAGACTACCCTTTGGCAGAATGAATCGGGAATGGAATATCTCTCGGGACGAATTCCAAAGCTTGATCGATCTGGGTTTGTTTACTGCTCAAGAATTTGAATCGGTTATTGCAGCAGAATATATTGATGGCTTTAGTAAGTTTTTTGATGCCTATAATCCAGATTATTTGAAGGCTAAGATTTTACATACACCTAAAGTACTTAATGTAGCAATTGATGCAGAAAAACTGCTGCGCTTTTGTGGTGATAAACTACTTCAGGCTGGGGGCGAAATTTGGGACGAAACGGAATTTATTCGTGCTAATGTATCGGATACGGGGGTTACAGTAAAGTTAACTCATTTGCCAACCCAAATCAGCAAACAGGCAACCGCAAGGCTGCTGATAGATGCGATGGGGACAGCTTCACCTATTGCTTGGCAACTCAACGGTGGGCGTACTTTTGATAGCGTTTGTCCTACAGTTGGGGCAGTAATTGAAAGTGGTTTTGCCCCCGAAGTTTGGGATAAAGATTATGGCGATGTCTTAAATTCTCATGGCGATATATCTCGAGGCAGACAGTTAATTTGGGAACTGTTTCCTGGGGGGAACGGAGAACTGACTTTTTATCTGTTTCATTACCATCAGGTACATCCTAAAAATCCTGGTTCTCTTTTAGAGATGTATGAGGATTTCTTTACTATTTTGCCAGAATACCGTCGTTGCGATCTCGAACAACTGGTGTGGAAGAAGCCGACTTTTGGCTACATACCAGGACACTTTAGCACGAGCGATCGCGATCGTACCGTAGCCTTCGATCGTTTGGTGACGATTGGCGATGCTGCTTCTTTACAATCTCCTTTAATCTTCACAGGGTTTGGTTCATTAGTACGAAACTTAGAACGGCTGACTAACCTGCTAAATACTGCCCTACAACACAATCTACTAACTGCCAATCACTTAAATCAAATTAGAGCTTATCAAAGTAATATCTCTGTTACCTGGCTATTTTCCAAAGGAATGATGGTACCTACCGGTAAAACCCTGCCTCCCCAAAGAATTAACTCGATGCTCAATACTTTTTTTGGTTTACTGGCAAACGAATCCCCTGAAGTTGCCGACACCTTTATCAAAGATCGTACTGACTGGTTTACCTTTACTAGATTAGCGTTGATTGCTGCTCGCAAAAATCCTGCTTTATTAATTTGGATTCTGGAGATGGCAGGAAGCAAAGATCTGATCCGCTGGCTTGGTTCGTATTTAACCTTTAACCTAGATGCTTTGAGAAATCTGCTACTGGCTGGCTGGTTTTCTGGTTGGCTGAAACAATCTCAGCCTTGGTTAGAAAAGCAATATCCTGGCTTGTGGCTCAAGCTGTTAAGCTTGAATTATCAATTACGGCATTCAACCAAAGCTGACGATTCAAAGAAGCACGCTCATTCATTACCAAATAGTTAGATAGTCATACAGTAAGTAGCTAAAATTTCAATGCAGTTAGCGATCGCACCTAAATGAGCAATTTCATAACCGTGGGTATTCTGGGTAGGGAAACTTAGACAAGCACCTCGAGAAACATGACCAAACTTCATCGCGATCGAGGCATCACTACCAAAACTATCGATTACGGCTAGCTGTAGGGGAATTTCGGCTTGAGTTGCTGCGGTACGAATTTCCGCATTGAGGAACTCGTCATAAACGCCGTAGTTGTCTTGAGATAACAAAACAGGGGCAATACCCGATTCAATTGGGTATTCATCGGCTAAGGGACAAATTTCTAGGGCAATTAGGGCATCTAAAGTCTGGTTTTGGCTAAAGTATAGTGCGCCAATTGCGCCGACTTCTTCCTTTGCCGATGCTACTAAATAAATATCTACAGGAGGGCTGGCTATCTTGGATGCAAGAGACAGTAAAATAGCCACGGAAGCTTTATTATCTAAGGTATAGCTAGCAATATAGTCTTTGAGACGGAAAGGCTGTTTGCGATGTTTGCCGATGACTACCCTAGTACCAGGGCGTACCCCACAAGTAGTTAATTCTTCCAGACTACACTTAGTTTCTACCCAAGCATCCTCCCAATTCAAAGGCGTGTCTAGCTGCTGAGCTTTTTGCGGTGATTCGTGAGAAACGTGACGTGAGCCAAAAGAGAGAATACCGCTAATCACTTCTCGATCGCCTAAGATATCAACTACCCCTTCGCCATATACCCAGGGAAATGAACCTCCTAAACGGCGCACCTGTAAACAACCATCGGCATCAATGGACTTAACAATCATTCCAATTTCATCCTTATGGGCGGTAATCGCGATCGCTCCCTCGGATTGACCAGGAATTTTAGCAATTACGTTGCCCGCGCGATCCTGCCAAGTTTCTAGGTTTAAAGATTTGAACTGCTTCAGTATGATTCGATCCACCTCTGTTTCCATGCCGCTAGGAGAATGACACAAAACTAATTCTTGGATTTTCTTAAACAGGCGATCATAATCTTTAGCGGGCTTGCTACCATTGGTTTCCATAATTTGGGCGATGTAGTTCGATTGGAATGACTAAATGAATAAATCGCTTATGTCGTTGTCAACTTAAGCTATAAATTTTTTGATGATAATCGATCACTTCTGGTTAGAATCCAAATCATTTTTTTCTGTTTCTTCGTTCGATAACAATTTTTCCACTTCTTTAGGTTTCGCCATTGCTTCTTCTGAATCATTCAGCTGTAGCAGTTTGCTAGCTTCGTTGGCAGCCAAAGGACGACCAAACCAGAATCCCTGCATATTCACGCAGTTCAAGCTACGCAACAACTCAACTTGTTCTTGAGTTTCTACCCCTTCAGCGACTATTGTCAAATTAAAACCTTTGCCTAATTCAATTAATGCGGTCACCATGGCTAAATCTTGAGGACTATCGGTAAGTTGCTGAACCAAAGACCGATCTATTTTTAAAGTGTCAAGAGGAATTTGCTTGAGATATTCTAAAGCCAAAAATCCAGTGGTAAAGCCATCAACCGCAATTTTAACTCCTAAAGCTTTTAGTTGATTAATTAAGTGTCGGCTATGGTCTATATTATCCATCAAGGTGGCAGCACTAATTTCCAATTCTAATAAGCTGGCATCCAATTCGGTTTCGGCTAAGATCTCAGCAAGTTTCTGTGGTAGGCTTGGCTGCTGAAATTGGACCAAAGACAAGCTTACAGTAATCTTGGATGAAGGCAATGCTTGCCTTTGCCATTGTTTGTTCTGGGCGCAGGCAGTGCGAATTGTCCATTCGCCAATTGGCACAATTAGTTTAGTTTTTTCGGCTAATTTGATAAAATTCCCTGGTGCAACCAAACCCAATTCTGGATGTTGCCAACGTAGCAAAGCCTCGACGGCTACAATTATGCCGCTGTTGATATCAATTTGTGGCTGATAATAAAGTTGAAATTCTTCTCGCTCTATAGCTTGTTCTAATAAACCTTCTAATTCTAAAGCTACCAAGGCTTGAGAATTCATGGCTTCGTCATAAAATTGATAACTGCTTTTGTTGTTGCAGGCGCGTTCTAATGCTGTATTAGCACTAGCTAACAAGATTTCTGGATCGACTCCATCCTGAGGATAAACTGCAATTCCTGTAGCACTATTGATTGTAGCCTGAGTGTTTCCTATGGTAAAAGATTGTTTAACAGATTGGCTGATTCGTTGATTAATTTTGGTTACTTCTTCTATATCACTAACTTGAGGTAATAGCAGTGCAAATTTATCCTCTTGCCAACGAATAACTGTATCACCTGCACGTAAGCAGGTGCTTAATCTTTTTTCCAAAGCTAATAATAATTTATGACTTTTTTCTATTCCGATAGTAACATTAATATCAGGCAAAAATTCTAGCTTACAGAACATAATTGCCAATAGTTTTTGAGTTCTTTTGGCAGTGGCGATCGCCGTTAATAATTGTTGATCAAATAATTCTTTCTTATATAGATCTATTGCTATTTTTGAAGCGGTTTCTGGGGAAATACTGGTTACTAAGTTGCGAATAACCAAGCAGATTTTCTCTTCTAAGCCGATATTAATTAAATCTATGTGGACTATAGCTTTAATCAGACTAGTGTTCTGATGGCGTAACAAATATTCTCCTTCTACAGGATTTTTCTCAGCTATGATTCTCCGTAGAATTGAGGCAAACTTTTCTGACTCACCAACCAACTCATAGACATTCATCTGTAACAATTCAGTATTGGAATAGCCTAGTAACTCGCTACAGGCAGAATTTACTTCGACTATTTGCTTAGTGGCTGATTCAACTAAAATAATTCCCTCAAAGATTTGTTGAGTTATTTTACTATAGAGAGATTTAGTCTGCTGTAACTCAGTTTCTAATATTTTCTGCTGACTTATATCCGTAATGTAGCTTCTAATTACCCTTTTTTCAGGTAGATAATGAGCAGTTTGCCAAAAATTTTTGTGGTCTATTTCAATTTCTCTGCTAATTATATTGTCATGCCCCTGATGATATTGAGTAATTAAATTTTCTAAGAGAGGATGCTTTAGTTTTTGATGATGAATATTTTTAAAGTTAATAATTCCAGCGGAATTTATGTAGGTAATATTGCCATATAAATCTATTTCAATAATTGGCTGCGGACTTAGCTCAGCTAAGGAAGTATTTGGCGGATCTTCAACAGGTTTATTACTTTTATAACTGCTATTTTGCTCAGGAGTAACAACCGTCTCTTTATTGATAAAAGTGTCTCGATTAATTACGCCATTTGATTCTGCACTAAGATGAGGTAACCTAAGCTCTTTTGGTTTTGTGATATTGTCTGGTAGCTCTGAAGTAATTTTGTATCTTACCGAAGCATCTCCGCTAAAATGCACCAGATCCCCAGGCTGCAATTCGTGAACCAAACCTTTTTTGCCATTAATATAGATTCCGTTTCTGCTTCTGTTGCCCTGCAAATCTCCATCTAAAATCCAATAGGAACATTGATTAGTTTTAACATCTGTCCTTCTGAGGAGAGTGGCATGATTACGAGAAGTTTTCTGGCATGAAAGAACAATATCGTTACTGGAATGACGACCAATGGAGTAAGTAGCAGCATCAAGATGAATTTCTCTGACAAAAGAAGGATCTTCAATTACTAATATATGTTGAACCCGATCTAAATCCATTATCTGATTTTGGTTATAATTTGTATCCATATTGCTCTGAGCATCAATTAAAATTGATTTTCAAGAAATAGACTTGCAGCAATTCTACTTGAATAATTTAGATAGAAAAATATATTATTAGGTACTATTTATTGCCGATCATAAACTCAAGCATTAAACAGTAGCAAACTTTCCATCATTTACCAGCTATGCCAGATGATAGTCAATTTTATTGTTCCCTAAAGTAGTTATAAAGTATCAGCCCGAATTAATTGTTCATTCGATATTATTAGACAAATAAATATACGAAGCAAAAAAGTAGTGAATTTGCGGTTAGACAATCCTGGAATTGGAGCATAGGCTGGAGTAGATGAATGGTTAATTAATTCATGTTGGCAAGGGTTTGGAGCGCAGCGATCGCAGGTATTAACGCGGTTAAAGTAGGTGTTGAAGTCGATGTTTCAGGAGGACTGCCAAAAATTATTGTGGTCGGATTACCTGATGTCGCAATTCAAGAATCGAGAGAGCGAGTCAAAGCAGCGCTTAAAAATGCTGATTTTGCTTTTCCCGTGCGTAAAATTGTGATTAATCTTACTCCTGCCGATCTACGCAAAGAGGGACCATGTTTTGATTTACCCATTAGCGTCGGAATTTTAGCAGCATCCGAACAAGTAGATCCTCAGCTATTAGGAGACTATCTGTTTTATGGCGAGGTTTCCTTGGATGGTACTTTAAGACCAGTATCAGGAGTACTACCGATCGCAGCAGCAGCGTCAAGAATGGGTATTGCGGGATTGGTATTGCCGCTGGGTAATGCTCGAGAAGCAGCGGTAGTTAACGATATTAATGTATACGGATTTGAGAATCTTAGACAAGTAGCCAACTTTCTCAATCAGCCAGACAAATACCAGCCTGTAATAGTTGAAAATTCACTGGCAAAAGAGCAACCTCTGACTCACATCCCAAATCTAAAAGATGTTAAAGGACAGGTACAGGGAAGACGCGCTTTAGAAATTGCCGCAGCAGGAGGACATAACTTAATCTTTGTTGGGCCTCCAGGCAGCGGTAAAACGATGCTGGCACAACGCCTTCCAGGAATTTTGCCGAGTCTTTCTTTTCCTGAAGCCCTGGAAGTTTCTCAAATTCACTCTGTTGCTGGCTTACTTACGGATCGAGGGCAGTTAATTACGCAAAGACCTTTCCGTAGTCCCCACCATTCCGCTTCAGGACCATCTTTAGTAGGCGGGGGGACTTATCCTCGTCCTGGTGAAATATCTTTAGCTCACAAAGGTATACTTTTTTTGGATGAGCTGACAGAGTTTAAACGCAACGTACTGGAGTATTTACGCCAACCCCTAGAAGATGGTCAGGTAACAATTTCTCGGACTCGCCAGTCAGTGGTTTTTCCAGCACAATTTACCCTGGTTGCTAGTACCAACCCCTGTCCCTGTGGTTATTTTGGCGATCCAATCCAAAATTGTACTTGCTCTGGGCGACAGAGAGAAAACTACTGGGCAAAATTATCTGGACCATTGATGGATCGCATCGACCTTCAGGTAGCAGTAAATCGTCTCAAGCCAGAAGAAATGATGAGACAAACTATGGGAGAAGACACGGCGGCAGTTAGTCAGAGGGTAATGGCTGCGCGTAAGCTGGCAGAACAAAGGTTTGAGTCAGAAACGGGAATTAGCTGTAATGCGGAAATGCGATCGCAGCACCTGAGAGAATTTTGTGTCCTGGATGATGTCAGTCGCAACTTACTAGAATCAGCAATACGTAAATTGGGTTTATCTGCTAGGGCGATGGATCGGGTGTTAAAAGTATCCCGCACAATTGCCGATCTAGCGGGCGATCGCGATTTGCAGAGTAAACATTTAGCCGAAGCAATTCAATATCGCACTATAGACAGGATGCAGTAGATAAACTACAAAAGCAGGTGATAGGGGCAAAAAAAATCAAGTTTAGTTAATAGTAATTAAAACCACAGTCGGTTTTGCTTAACTAGTAAAGTATTAAACCATTACACGATCGGATAAATGAAATGGAAATAGGTATTCCGAAAGAGACTAAAGACCAAGAATTTCGTGTGGGCTTAACTCCCAATAGCGTCCAGGCGTTATCCAGAAATCACACGGTATTTGTCGAAACCAATGCCGGGATAGGGTCTGGTTTTACAGACGAGGAATATCGTGCTGCTGGGGCAAAAATCGTGACTGATGCTGCCGAAACTTGGAATAAAGAATTAGTAGTTAAAGTAAAAGAGCCTTTATCGAGGGAGTATCAATATCTTCGCCCACAACAACTGTTGTTTACCTATCTTCATCTGGCGGCCGATCGCCATTTAACCAAAGCCTTGATCGAGTCTGGCACGACGGCGATCGCTTATGAAACTGTAGAATTGGACAACGGTATGTTGCCTTTACTTTCCCCCATGAGCATAATCGCGGGGCGTTTATCGGTTCAGTTTGGTGCCAGATATCTAGAGAAACAGCAGGGAGGCAGAGGAGTCTTACTAGGCGGTGTACCAGGAGTCGCCCCAGGTCAAGTCGTAATTCTTGGCGGTGGAGTTGTTGGCACAGAAGCAGCTAAAATTGCCATTGGGATGGGGGCAAAAGTGCAAATGATTGATATCAATGTCGAACGTCTGAGCTATCTAGAAAGCCTCTTTGGTTCGCGGGTAGAACTTCTCTATAGTACTTCCGCACAAATAGAGCAGACTGTAGCAAATGCAGATTTGCTGATTGGTGCGGTATTGGTAGTTGGCAAAAAAGCTCCTGTTTTGGTATCTCGTAGTTTAGTCGCTCAAATGCGTCCTGGTGCGGTAATTATTGATGTAGCAGTAGATCAGGGTGGCTGCATCGAAACTCTGCGTCCAACTTCTCATACTCAGCCGACTTACGTTGAAGAAGACGTAGTTCATTTTGGCGTACCTAATATGCCTGGTGCAGTACCCTGGACAGCAACACAGGCTCTAAACAACAGTACTTTACCCTATATTATGCAGCTAGCGAATCATGGTTTATCGGCTTTAGAGAAAAACCCAGGTTTGGCAAAAGGATTAAATATCAAAAACGGACAAATCATTCATCCCGCAGTGCAAGAAGTTTTTCCAGATTTAGTTTAAATATTGGTTGAACTATGTGTGTTTGGCGATCGCCAAAAAGACAGCATCATTAACTATTTGCTACAGAATGACTTCATTTGTGCGACGCAAAGCTAGTCCGTGCATGATTTGCGAAGCTTATCATGCACGGACATATCCTTTAGGGGACTCTTTTTTAGCAACTAACCAGCAATAAAATTAGCAGGGTTTTGATCATAGCGGTGTCTGACTGGAAGGGGTTCAGGTTGAGTTTCACCTACTAAAGCAGCAGTTTGTTCTAATGCTGTCCGTAGTCTTTTTGCAGCATAAATTGACATATCTCTAGGTACATTAATTCTGTCTCGTAAGTATCGCAGAGCAACATCTGAACCTAATGGAGGGGTACACATTTCCCCCGTCATCATATTAGTTAAAGCGCAGCGTAAAGCCTCATCAAATAATTGCTCATCGGCGGGATTGACTTTTAAAACACTATCGCGGTGTTTAATTACCCGTTGGAGAGCTTCCGAGCGGGAGGTTTCGGGTTCGGGATAGGTAACATCTGGTAGTCCAAACCAATCACCCCGATCTACTTGTTCTTGATTAGCTAACGCTTGAGGTTCACCGTTGGCATAACATCCCCCCATTTGCGGGGGTAAATCATGAACATGGGTATGGAAATCGCTTTGAGTACCACGATAAGTAGGACGAGTTTCCATCGCATCAAACCAGGCTGACAGATGTGGGTTTTCCTCTCGTAGAGAATAGCCTTTGTAGTAATAAAGACTAGCGTTCATCCGCTCTACGTAGGGAGTAAACACGACATCTGCACTACTAAATTCCTCTAAAAAATATGCTCCAGGAGTACTCGCTAATGCTTCCTCTACCATCGCTACTGTTTCAATAAATTGTTGACGATTACCTTTTTCTTGTCCAGGAAAAATGGCTCGATAGCATAGCCAACCACACCAGGCTCTAAACAGTAGTCGCTCCAGTTTTCGCAACGGTAGCACCTGGGGATCTTCCATTCCTCGATACAAAACACCGAAAACCCGTTCTAAAGCCAGCAAGATGTCATCGCTTTCGGTGATAATTTGTCCATCAAGCTCAACCGCTGGTAGCATTCCAGAGGGAACTTTACGCTTGTACCAGCTTTCTTTTTTGCCATAGCAAAACATGGTCACCTTTTGAATGCGGTAAGGAATTTGCTTCTCTTCTAACCACAGCCAAATTTTTTGACAGTAGGGACACCAAGCATGATTATCCCGAAATAGGGTTACTCGTACATCAGCTTCTGTCTGTCCAAACAAACGGAGGGTAGATTGGGAGTTAGTCGTGCCGTTGATAGGATCGATGGCAAAGTCAGTAAGTTTTGCTAACTGTGACCAAGTAAGAGGTGTAGTAGACATAAAATATTTAAAATATTTGACGAAATTTAAAACTGAATTATTTTGGCGTTGCTGATTTGAGTAATGACGTATTTGCGTAGCTTATCCTTTAGGACAAAATATTACTGTTCGTAGATATCAGCTATCAGCTATTAGCTTTTTAGCAACGCCATTATTTTTAATCAACTCGTAAGCTTAAGATACAAGTGTTTGCTTAAACTAGTATCTGATTTTATTATCCTTTTTTTTGCTCGTAACTTCTGGCATCTTGACTCCTTTTATTGACTGCGCCGAGCATCTGTCCTAAAAAAGGTAAGCCGATTAACGCAGGGATAAAATAGCGAGAGGTACACAGCAAACCTAAAGCTGCACCCGTAGCTTCATTAAAGTAATCTTGATAGAAATAGATTATGGCTGCATCCCGAGTGCCAATACCTGCGAAAGTTAAGGGTAATAAACCCGCCAAGATTGATAGAGGAGAAAGTGCCAAACTAACAACGAAAGGAACGATCGCTTTTAAAGCTAAAATAAATAGCCAGATTTGTAGCAAGTGTAAAAACCAAACAAAAACCGAAGTACTAGCGATGAGTATTAGCTGCTGTCGATCTCCCCAAAAATAACCGTGCATCTCTCCCCAAGCAGCCTGCATTTTATTGAGCTTTGGCTTTAAAGACTTGGGGGCGAATCTTACGGCAATGGTAAAAAATAAATTGGCACACTGCTGATAGCTTAACAGCAATAAGCCTAAAACTAATCCTGTTGCTACCCCTACAGTCATTGCCCAAAATAGACCATCTTTGGCAGGATACAGAAATAAGCCAAACACACACCAAACTAATAGAGAAAGCAAGTCACAAGCCTTTTCAAAAATAGAAATTGAGAGAGCGAGACTGCCACTTAGATTAGATCTTTCGGACATAAAATAAGATTTAGCTATATCTCCCATTTTGGAAGGTAAAACCATGTTCAGGACACTTGCACCCAAAATTAATCGATTAGCTTCCAAAAATCTTAAGCTGCGCTGAGGTACTAATTGTTGCAACCGCCAGGAGGTAACTAAGGTGATTGGAATTACCATCGCTAGACTGACTGCGAGCATCAGGCGATCGCTATTTTGAAAGACTCTAAACAAATTAATCAGATCGATCTGAGTATAAATGTAAAGCAGGATAGCAACGCTAATTATGATCGAGACAAACCGTTTGAGATTCATATTTAACGCCAAAGAGTGAATCTGTTGAATGCTGGAAGTTTAAAGAGAAAACATTCTGTAAATGTTTCTAAGTTCATGCCGAGCAATCTCTTAAAAGTAAAGTCACTTTGTGAGATTGGGTAGTATAAAGAATTATATTAATTTGCTGACTTTAGCTGCAAAAATTCTGGGTTGTTACTGATGAGAGATAAATCTAACGCTTTTGCCATGTTCAAATCATGGCTCAATCAAGGAAAGCAGCACTTTAAAAGTATCCCAGTTTTGATTTGGTTGAATGCCATAACTGTGATTATTTTGAGCCTACTCAGCATTTACGCCAAGATCAAAAGCAAAGGTTCGGGTATCGAAAATCTGTTTAGCGATCCTTTCTATTTCGGTATTTTTTATTTAGGCTGGTTCACCAGCGTATCGGAAATTATGTGGTGTACTGCGATCGCGATTTGTCTTTTCTCGGCTTTTTTATTGCCCGAATCCAATCGCCGCTTTCAGATATTCTTGTGCGCCAGTGCGTTAGTTATGTTGCTACTTTTTTTTGACGATCGCTTTCGCCTAACTCTAATTTTGTGCGTTTTCTTTAACACCTGTAAAATAGTTAAATTAGCTGTCTATAGTCTTTATGGTTTGTTACTAGTTGGCTACGCATGGCTATTTCGCAGGACTATTCGCCAAACTCCTTATATTCCTTTGCTAGTATCTTTTTGTCTGTTTGGATTTTCCAGCGCGATCGATATTACTCCCATCAGCAGTCGCGGTATTCATGCCATGCTAGAAGATGGTACTAAGTTAATTGGTTTGATAAATTTAACAATTTATTTTTGGTGGATTTGTCAACAAGAAATAAAAAAAAATATAGTGCAGAAATAATTAAAAGCTACAGGGCAAACGCATACTAAAAAATTGAAGGATAGTGAAAAGGAAACCATAAGATAACTTTCGCGCTGGTTCAAATCTCAACAATTGGCTCAACCTAAAAGCTACGCCACCGTTACTTTCTAACTCGTAATCGGGTAAAGCTGTTCCCAAAGCATAAGTCTAACTAGAAATTGTTGCCAATAATGATTTAAATCTTCAGAGTTAAGCTGAAAAAGTTGAGCAGACTGATTCTCTATGGCGATCGCAATTATTGCCTGGTCGACTTGAACATTATATAAATGGTTAATCGCAAAGGTGTAGGCAGTAACCTGTAAACAATAATCAGTTATCCATTCGATTTTTTTAGGTTGGGCAGCAGTTTTCCAATCAAAGACACAAAGATTTCCTGACCATTCTCCTAAGCAGTCAAAACGCCCTGCATAGTGTTTTTCTGCATGATAAACTGCCGACTCTAATAAATGAACCTCAGAGACAGATTCTAAAACTGGTTTAATCGAATGCCAGTAAAGATTGTCTTCTACATCATCAGGTAAATCTTGACCATCCAAATAATAGTTGATGGCAGTATGCACAGAAGTACCACGTCGGCAGGCTTGTGTACTAATTTGCTGTGCTTTTTTAACTCCAACTCGCTGACGCCATTTTTGCAAAGCTAAACGGTCTTTTTCAGGTTTGGTAGCAGTTAAAATTGTGCTAACTGAGGGGTAGGCTTTTCCATCAAAGCTCAGTCTTCTTTTACGATCAACGGTAATGTATTTAGCGGGAATATAAGTAAACATTCAATATGTATGCTTTTGATGAACTGGCTGTCTCGAAATTTGTTGGTTTGTGGCTGTGAGCTATTAGTCCTTCGGATTCGACAGTTCTTACAGTAGTTTGTCAAGCTAAATTACAGGGCAAACTGCTGCAATAAATAACTATAAAATTTTTCTTTATCTACCTGAGTCATTACTTTAACTTTTCTGCCGCCAGTTTTAAGGATTGTTCTTCCTTGACTAACACCAGTAGTAATTATGTCTGTCTCTTGTTCTTTTGTTTGATATAGTTCTGGACGAGCTAAATAAGTGGTGGCTAGAATGTCCCAAAAGTAATAGTTTTGGGGAATTGCTAAGGAATAGCATAAACCCGCTAAATCTGATAAAGGGTGTCTGCGTTGTTTAGTTAAGTTGCGAATAAACTCTGGAGTCACAGGAACGTGATTAGTTAAATCTAATGGACATAGTGTAATAGAAATATCAGTATCCCAGATTTGTTTAGCTGCTAAGGGATCCCAAAAAACATTCCATTCTGCTGTGCCATCATGTTCTAGAGCAAATACTTTTTCGACATTTCCTGATACGGTTAACGCGCCTCCCATCCAAACAATTTCAGCTATTTGGTTAGCTATTACTGGTTCAAGTGTGATCGCTTCTGCTACGGTAGTCAAAGGTCCAGTTACCATTAAAGTTACAGGTTGTGGTGCATTTTGCAATCTCTCCACCATAAATTCCTGCCCTGATGCTTTTACTAAAGGTGTCAAGATCTGGTCGGACTCATTAAGAATCGGAAAATTATCAATAATCGTGCAATCGCGCCGAAAATCAGCTGGAAAAGGATTAATTCCTCTAACAGTACTTTTAGCGATCGCAACATTGATATGTCCCATTAAATTTAGTATTTTGCAACTTACGCTAACCGCAGCATTGATATAACAGTCTGCTGGAGTAACAACTATTCCTAACGGTTCGATTTCTGTCATTGTCATCAATAAGATCAGCGACAAGAAATCATCGATCGCTCCATCATGATCCATCAACACCAGTTTTTTAGACATATTAAGCTTTAGTTATTTTCAGTGTGGCTCATCTAAATGTTCAGCTACTGATTGGTATAGCTTTAGCACATGATGATCTAGCAGGCGATAGTAAACTTTTCTACCACGCTTGTTATAACTGACCAGCCTTAGCGATCGCAAGGTACGTAGTTGATGGGAAACTGCTGATTCGCTCATCTCAAGTAAAGTTGCTAAATCGCAGACACACAAGTCTTGCTTCGCTAATAAAGATAAAATTCGTAACCGATTTGCATCTCCCAATAAACGGAAAAAATCCGCCATCTGCTGTGCTTTGCTCGAATCTAAAGCTTCCAGGCGGAGATTTTTCCAGGCATCAACGTCAACAGAATGGCGATCGCTACAGGTAGGAATTTGATGCTTGACTGCTGACATAAATACTTTACTAATAAGCTTGTCTTTGTTTTCAATAAATAGGCCGATTACTTGTTCTCTCGTTTAACCACAGTTACAGTCTGACATCTGGCAACTTTGATCGTTGTTATGACCATTGGCACAGGCTTCGCAGCAGTAATATTTATTATCTTTTTTGATGGCATCTGTTAATGATATTTCGCAAGAACAGCGATCGCAGTCACATTTTACTAAGCTAGCATTAGTCATGATCTTTTCGTTTTTAATTATTAACTAATATATATTATATATGAACATACGTTCAGCTATTATAGGAAACATAATTAATTTTATTTAAGGGTTGCAAACTAGACATTCAGTCTGCTAAATTAGTTGAGCGCAATTAAAAGCGAGCCAGGATAGCTCAGGTGGTAGAGCAGAGGACTGAAAATCCTCGTGTCGGCAGTTCAAGTCTGCCTCCCGGCATTTACTGTACTGTACAGTGACTAATTATTTGTCGTTGGAGACAGATTACTGTCATCATGACCAATTACTTGTCGCAAAGACTAATTACTGTCCGCCAATGAGGTGGTGACAAATTCCTGTCATCAACTGATTTTTTTCATTGTATGTTTGTTTCAGAAGATTTTCAGTCCTCTGCTCCTTTCAATCGTTCCTTAATTTTGAAGATTATCTATCTCGATTTAAAAATCACACTAAAAAATTCTTATAGTTTTTTTGCTTTCAACCTATTTTGAACCTAACTAGCGAGCAAATGCGCCATAGTGTATCCTTTCAATCCATCTCCGCCTGAAATGGTCTTGGCAACTTTATAAGCTACAAGTTCTTTGTAAAAGCAATTTCAGAGTAAATTTTGCTGAAGCTAAAAAATTAAGTTTATTTAAACTCTTAAATTATAGCTGTAACTAAACTACAAAAGCTTACAAAGCCCAACTCAGTTAGATTTCAACAGTTTGTTGAACCCCCTAGGGATTTCGCCCACGCTTAGGTTCGACAAAAAAGGAAAATTAGGATAGATTCCTCCTTGCTCGGAGGTGATTCAGTAGCGATCGCTGTAGTACATCTACACCACTTATTACTGGGGGCGCACCTTATTCCTATCCGAAGATAGCAGTTTTAGGGTGGACAGCTACCAGGGTCAGAAAGCATCCATCCAGAAGATGGTAAAACTAACCCATACTTAACATAGTTCAGAGGTTCAGAAGAACATAACCTACGGCGCAATTTGTCGAACATTATATTTAGTTTTCGAGGTTCTAATTCTGTTTATGCAAGAATCGTTACACAAAGATATTGAGAACTTTAGTACCCATCAATAGCAATTTTTTTAGCAAGTTCAGTCGGACTTCCTCTGATTGATTGTTTACCTTCTTTTATTTTTATTCCTGCTTTTGCTGCTTGAGATTTGATATTATCAATCAGCCTGCCATAGCTCCATTGATGAATATTAGTTCGGTATTTTTTGGCATATTTTTTTTGTTTTTCGATACATCCAGGAATTTTGGCTTCTGCCTTTGCTTGAACTTCTGCTTGAATAATATCTCTTTTATTTTTAATTCTGGGTACGACAATACATCCTGCTCTATATTCTTTAGCTAATTTAATGACCGCTTTAGCTAAAAGGCGATCGATATATTGTCCTAGTTCTGATTCGCCAAATCTATTATCCGCATGATGTCTCTGAGCAACATTTCTTTTGTGAGCTAAAAAATGCTTTTGCTGCCGTTGGCGATTGAGTAAGCGATAGTCTTTCCCTAATAATTGTTTAGTACTGCGATATGTAATTGCTTTACTGGTTTTACCATCAACTATGGCTACAGTAGCAGGTTTTTCCAACTGAATTGCTACTCCCAAGAGAATATTAGTTTGACCTTGATATAGAGGTTTATGTGGAAGAGAATAGGAATTATTGATTCGGTCAAGAGATGTTTTAGTTTTTTTGACTAAAGCTTGTTGTTTAGGATTAAGATTTTCTTGTTCAAGATCCTGCAAAGTTTCGTGAAATGTCTCGGCTTTCTTCTGGCGAATTAAATCCGATCCTTCCGTAGTTAAAAGCAACGTATCAACAAAGCAATGTAGAGTTAGATGATTAACATTCCAAGGTTTACCTTTATCGTTGCCTTCTTTCCATATCATCCTTGACGATCGCAAGGCTAATAATGCACCCGAATGAGTATTATTGCTTTGTTTTTTTAGCTCTTGCTCGTCATAGAAAAGTTGAAATAGTGAAAGCTGTCGCTTGTCGCAGTAAATTTGAAAGCAATGCTTACCAATATACTTTTCCAATCCATTAAATTTCACAATCAAACGATCTTTTTCATTTTTGCCCCACTTTGTATCCTCATTGGATAAGAAGTTAACAGGATAAGGAACTGATTTCGATTGAGTCAGTAATATATCTTGCCAAAGTTTCGCCTGAGCATCATCTTGAGGAACATAGGTTGAAGCGATCGCGAGAGTATCCAACCATTTTTGTCCTGTTAAATCTCTTCCTTGCGGTGCTTTCCCATTTAGTTTCTTTGTTAATCTTTCGATCCTAATTTCTACCTTACGACGGCGTTTAGCAAATTTTTCAGGATCTTCTAGCTTTTGACGTACTTTACAACCGTTTTTCAGCAGATGAACGATCGCACAGCGAACCCAAACATCTTCGGAATCATCATACAGAGCGAATAACTGGCTATGAGTGCTTTTATACTCATCAGGCTTGAGATTATAAATAATCTCAGTTGCCTTACCTTTGATATCTTCTAAAGAACGATCTTGAAAAGATCTGCTTCCCAGACTGTATTCTTGGAAAAGTTCATCATCACTTTTTAGCATTGCTAGCCAACGTTCTTGTCCTCTTAATTCATAAGTCCAACCTTTACGTACCTTTAGCCACGATTTATAGACAAAATCCACCATTGCGATCGCCGAACTATAAAATCGCCCTGGCTGATTTTTATATTTTGGATGTTCTTTCAAAGGTTGACAAAGATTTTTAACAAGTCCTCTTGGTAGTTTTCCTTTTTGTTTCCATATTTCAAGATCTGGGTGTTCTGCAAGTTGTTTGAACAATTCGTTGATTAACGGAGTATTTTTCTCCGCCATTAATAGCCAGAGCTTATGACGAATATCTTCTGGTGCAGTTAAACGGCATTGAATAGTAATTTCAGTCATAAATTAAAACTACTATTAAAAACACAATATGTGCTTATTAACTTAATATTTTTATATATATAGCTCTTTCTCCGTGGCATCATTATTAGATATGAAAGAGCGTTTTTACAGTAGTACAGAAGCATCAAAAATTACTGGCTGCTCTCGCCGACAATTACAGTATTGGCGAAAGCAGGGTGTTGTCGTGCCGACGGTTAATCCTGGTGGCAAAGGGAGAAATGTTTATTACACAGAATCAGATTTATTGGTTTTGTCAGTTATGGAGTATTTGCTGTCACTAGGATTAAATTTCGAGATTTCTCTAAAAGTTTTAGAAATTCTTAGAAATAAAGATATGTGGTTTTTAGATAAATCTTGGACGAGAAAAAAAAACAACCGCTTAATGCTTATATTAAGTGGGCAAGAAGAAAATACAATTCAATTAACAGATTTCGATCTTGAATTAGCTATAGACAAATTAAACGAAGGTTGTGCAGTTGCTCCTTTCTGGCGCGGTCGCATTTATGCAAAATTACAAAATAATCTTCAAAATTTTTTTCATGAAAGAAATAGATTTGATCGCGAGAGAAAAAATTAAAAATAAATTTTAAAAGGGAAATAAAGTAATCAACTCTAAATTCTCTCGTTGAATGCGATCTCGTTGTTGTTCTGGAAAATCGTGAACTGAAACATTGCAGAAAATACCTATATTGGCTTTTTATCAAAAATTTACGATTATATTGGATTTATTGGAATTACTTCGATCACTTGCTGGTTTTAAGATGAATAAAAAGCACCTCTCGGAACGGGATATTTGTACAAAATTTATTACTCCTGCGTTAGAGAGAGCGGGCTGGAATGTGCAAACCCAGATTCGAGAGGAGTTTTCTTTGACAAAGGGGCGAATTATCGTTCGGGGGAAGCTACACACCAGGGGTAAAAATAAACGGGCGGATTATGTGCTGTTTTATAAACCCAATATTGCGATCGCGGTACTGGAAGCGAAAGATAATAATCATTCTGTTGGGGATGGGATGCAACAGGCTTTAGAGTATGCGGATTTATTGCAAGTACCGTTTGTTTTTAGTTCCAATGGCGATCGCTTATTGTTTCATAACAAGATTAATACCGACGGAGTTATCGAACGGGAAATTGAATTTGAGGCAATGCCGTCACCAGAGACTTTATGGCGGTTATGGTCGCAACATCAGGGTTTAACGGAAGCACAACAGGAAATTGTAACTCAGGATTACTATAGCGATGGGAGTAATAAAACACCTCGCTACTATCAGCTTTTGGCAATTAATAAAACCATCGAAACAATTGCTAAAGGACAAAATCGGATTCTGTTAGTGATGGCGACGGGGACGGGTAAAACCTTTACAGCATTTCAAATTATTTGGCGGTTGTGGAAGTCACGGACGAAAAAGCGGATTTTATTTTTGGCAGACCGCAATATTTTAGTAGACCAAACCATGACCAATGATTTTAAACCGTTTGGTTCGGCAATGACCAAAATTCAGAAGCGAGTGGATAAGTCCTATGAAATCTACCTCTGTTTGTATCAAGCGGTGACGGGTTCTGAAGAGGAAAAAAATATTTATAAACAGTTTAGTCCTGACTTTTTCGATCTGATTGTCATAGATGAGTGTCATCGAGGAAGTGCAGCAGAAGATTCAGCTTGGCAGGAAATTTTAGAATATTTCACTTCAGCAACTCAAATCGGCTTAACGGCGACTCCCAAGGAAACTAAGGAAATTTCTAACATCGATTATTTTGGCGAACCGATTTACACTTATTCCCTACGTCAAGGGATTGATGATGGTTTCTTAGCCCCTTATAAGGTAGTGCGGCTCGATCTCGATCGCGATTTATCGGGTTGGCGACCGAATAAAGGTCAAAGGGATAAGTATGGCAATGAGATTGAGGATCGGATTTATAATCAGAAGGATTTCGATCGCTCTTTAGTACTGGAAAAGCGGACGGAGTTAGTCGCCCAAAAAGTTACGGAATTTCTCAAGCAAACCAACCGTTTTGATAAAGCGATCGTTTTTTGCGAAAATATCGACCACGCGGAAAGAATGCGACAGGCTTTAGCTAATGCCAATAGCGATTTAGTTGCCGAAAATTCTAAGTACGTAATGCGGATTACGGGAGATAATCCAGAGGGGAAAGCGGAACTGGACAATTTTATTTTTCCTGAGAGTGTTTATCCCGTCATTGCTACTACCTCAAAGTTAATGACCACAGGAGTAGATGCTAAAACCTGTAAGTTAATTGTGCTGGATCAAAGGATTCAGTCAATGACCGAGTTTAAACAAATTATCGGTCGAGGAACACGCATTGATGAGGATTATGACAAGTTTTTCTTCACCATTATAGATTTTAAAAAGGCAACAGAACTGTTTGCCGACCCCGATTTTGATGGCGATCCAGTTCAGATTTACGAACCCAAACTTGATGATTCCCCCGTACCACCCGATGAGGTTCAATCCCCCGAAACTAAGAGCAAAAGCGATTGCGTAAAAGAACCAACCTCTTGGGGTGATTGGGATACAGAAGATGATGACCAGCCTAAACGTTATGTAGTTGCCGATGTGGAAGTAAAAGTTTCTTTGGAACGGGTGCAATATTATGATGCGGATGGTAAGTTGATTACAGAATCCCTGAAAGACTATACTCGCAAAGCGGTCAATCAAGAATTTGCTTCCTTAAATGATTTTTTACGGCGTTGGAGTGATGCAGATAAAAAACAAGCGATAATTGCTGAATTAGCTACTGAAGGAGTATTTTTTGAGGAATTGGCGCAAGAAGTAGGACGGGATTGCGATCCCTTTGATTTGATCTGTCATATCGTCTGGGATGTACCACCCTTAACCCGCAGAGAACGGGCGAGGGAAGTGATAAAACGCAACTATTTCACTAAGTATGGTGAGAAAGCCTGTAGGGTACTAGATGCTTTACTGGACAAGTATGCTGATGAGGGAATTGAAGCGGTAGAAGAACCCCAGATTTTAAAAATTGCCCCTTTTACCGAGATGGGAACACCAATGGAACTGGTGCAAGCTTTTGGCGGTATCCAAGGTTATCAAGAGGCGGTTCGGGAATTGCAAAGGGAACTTTACAGGGCATAATGGTTTAGTCTTTTATATTTTTCTGAGGATTATTGATAATTATGGCGATCGCAACGTTGGTAAAAAGCATTCAAGACATCATGCGGAAGGATGTGGGTGTGGATGGTGATGCCCAACGGATTAGCCAGTTGGTTTGGTTGCTATTTCTCAAGATTTTTGATGATAAAGAGCAGGAATGGCAATTTATGGTGACTGGTTATAAATCGCCTTTAGAAGAGAGTTTGCGGTGGTCAAATTGGGCAAAAAATCCCGAAGGAATCACGGGGGATGAGTTAATCGATTTTGTGAATAATCGGCTTTTTCCCACTCTCAAGGGTTTAGCAACGGCTGCGGGGGTTTCCAATCAGGGTAAGGTGATCGGTTCGGTGTTTGAGGATGCCTATAACTACATGAAATCGGGGACTTTACTCCGTCAGGTGATTAATACCATCGAAACGGATGTGGATTTTAATTCATCGAGCGATCGCCATTTATTTAATGATATTTACGAAAAAATTCTGGCGGATTTACAATCTGCTGGTAATGCGGGGGAATATTATACCCCTCGTGCGGTGACGCAATTTATGGTGGATATTCTCAATCCCAAGTTAGGGGAAAGTATACTCGATCCTGCTTGTGGTACTGGTGGTTTTTTAACCTGTGCGATCGAGCATTTGAGGAAACAAGTCAGTAATGCCGATGATGAAAATTTACTGCAAGCAACTATTCATGGAGTTGAAAAGAAGCCTTTACCCCATATGTTGGCAATGACCAATATGATGTTACATGGCATCGATGTACCGACCAACATCCGTCACGATAATACTTTAAGTCGTCCTCTACGGGATTATAGTCCAGCCGAAAGAGTAGATATTATTGTGACTAATCCACCGTTTGGGGGGATGGAAGAGGATGGCATTGAAAATAATTTTCCCAAGAAATATCAAACCAGGGAAACGGCAGATTTATTTATGGGTTTGATCATGCACCTGTTGAAAAAAAATGGGGGGCGAGGTGCGGTGGTGTTACCCGATGGTTTTTTGTTTGGGGAAGGAGTGAAAACCAATCTTAAAAAGGAACTTTTAGAGAATTTTAACCTCCATACCATCGTCCGTTTACCGAAGGGGGTTTTTAGTCCCTATACAAGTATTTCGACGAATATTTTATTTTTTGAAAAGGGTAACAAGACTGAAAGTATTTGGTTTTTTGAACATCCCTATCCAGAGGGTTATAAATCCTATTCTCGGTCTAAACCCCTAACCATTCAAGAATTCGATCGCGAGAAAGCTTGGTGGAACAAGCGTCAGGTTAATGAGTATGCTTGGCAGGTTTCCACACAGGAGATTGTTGCCCGTAACTATAATTTAGATTGTAAAAATCCCCATGAGGTAGAGATCGATCGCGGAGATCCGATGGAATTAATGGCGGAATTTTTAGAGATTTCCCAGCAGGTGGAGATTCAGGATTCTCTAAAAGCTGAATTAATGGAAGCGTTGGAATAATAAAATGTTGGTTTTTCAGTTACAAATATGCTAAATAATTAATTTTTAAAGTAAAAAATAAGGGGTGGATGGTGCGGAATATGCTAATTTAGCTTGAGGTTAATAAACTATGAAAAGTTTAGAGGAAATAACCCAACTTTTACAGGTAAATCAAAAGTATTTACGGGAAAGGTTTCGAGTTTCCCAGATGCAAGTTTTTGGTTCTTATGCTAGGGGTGAACAAACAATTAATAGTGATGTAGATATTTTGATTCGTTACGATCGCCCACCAACACTTTGGATGTTAGGTGAATTACGGGATTATTTAACTGAAGTTTTGGGGGTGCGTGTGGATATCGTGACGGAAAAAGGTCTTAAGCCAAGGATTCGAGAGCGGGTTTTGGCAGAAGCGGTTAAGGTATGACAAAAAGAGATTTAATCGATTTTTTAGAAGATATTCTGGAAGCCATAGCCGAAATTAATAGTTTTGTTAAAGGTGTTGGTTTTGAAGAATTTGCGAATAATCGAGAAAAGACTTTGGCTGTGGTTAAGTTATTGGAAATAATTGGTGAGGCACCAAAAAAAATCCCCTCTGATTTACGCGAAAAGTATCCCGATATTCCTTGGCGTGCTGTAGCAGGAATGCGCGATCTTTTAGTACATGAATATTGGCAGGTTGATACGGAGGTTGTTTGGCAGACGGTGAACGAATCTCTGCCTTTATTAGCCAGGGTGATTGCTGAAATGATTCAAGATAATCGATGAGAGGGGCGATAATTTTTTTGATGAAAACCGTAGAACTGTTAGATAAGTATTTTGAAACCGCTTTTGCTGCACCAGATGGGATTAAACGCTTACGAGAATTAATTTTAACTTTGGCGATGCAGGGTAAACTCGTACCGCAAAATCCCCAAGATCGCCCCGCAAGTGAACTTTTAAAAGAGATTGAAGCGGAAAAGAAACGGTTAATAAAAGAGGGAAAGATTAAAAAGTCTAAGCCTTTACCTGAGATTACACCTGATGAAATTCCCTATGATTTGCCTGATAGTTGGGAATGGGTTAGGTTAGGAAATTTAATAGAGTTAATTTCTGGACAACATTTAACTCCAAATGAATATAACGAAAATAGAATCGGTTTTCCTTACTATACTGGTCCATCAGATTTTGGTATTAAAAATCCAGTAACTACTCGATGGACAACTATTGATAGAGCTATTGCAATTCAAGGCGATATTTTATTGGGAGTAAAAGGAAGTGTTGGTAAAATTAATCTATTTTTAGAAAAAAAAGCTGCTATTGGTCGTCAGTTAATGGCATTGCGGAGCATCAAAATTGACAGAAATTTTTTGATGTACTTTCTAGAAGGAAAATTTGAAGAGCTTAAAAATTTATCTGTAGGTATTGCTATTCCTGGAATTGGAAGACAAGACGTATTAACACGATATTTTCCACTTCCACCACTTGAAGAACAGCACCGAATAGTAGAGAAAATCGATCGCCTGATGGAATAAGTCGATCGCCTGGAAAAACTACAAACAGAACGCGATCGCAAACGTTTAATTATTCACGCAGCAGCAAGCGATCGCGTTTTAAATGCACCAGATAAAAATAGTTTTAATGATGCTTGGAATTTTATCCAAAATAACTTTAATGAACTCTATTCAGTCAAAGAAAATATCAGCGAACTCCGCAAAGCAATCCTACAACTCGCCGTAATGGGTAAACTCGTCCCTCAAAACCCCAACGATCCACCTGCAAGTGAATTACTCAAGGAAATTGAAGCAGAAAGGAGAGAATTAATTAAAGAAGGCAAAATCCCAAAACCTAAACAAGTTGAGCCAATAAAAACAGAAGAAATACCTTATTTATTGCCTAATCACTGGATATGGACAAAGGTAAAACTTATTTGTGCTGTCATCGTAGACTGTCCTCACTCAACACCTATATTTATACCTGAAGGATTATTGTGCATTGATACTAACAGTTTTAAAGCAGGATCTTTTGTTGAGCATAAATTTAGATATGTTTCCGAAAAAACTTATTTAGATAGAGTTAAACGACTTGTACCTCAAGAAAATGATATTGTTTTTGCAAGAGAAGGTAGTATCGGTGAGTCTGTCATTATTCCTCCAAAAATGCAGTGCTGTTTAGGACAAAGAGTTATGCTTTTTCGTCCAATGCAAAAAATATTTCCCAAGTATCTACAACTGCATAATTATCGCTACAAGTTCATATCTAGTTTAGAAGCAATTAGCAAATGAACTAGAAAAATATGTTAAGCGAAATTAAAGCAGAAATAATTCAACTCGCCAGTAATACCACTTTTGCTCGAAATTTAGCTTTAACATTGATTGTGGCGAGCGCTGGTATATGTAGTCTTGCCGAACTACAGAGCCAAAATACTCAAGCAGCCGAACAAGCATCGATTATCTTTGAGCCAAACTCAAGCAAAATAATTATTGATTGAATCCAAATAGATATTTAAAGATGTTTAACCAATAACCAGAAATTTATACTTCTTATTAAGTAACTAAAATCAAACGCCCGACTAACGATAGGATTTAGTATGATGTTTGATTTAATTAAGAGTTAAGAAATGAATTATCTAATTGCTGTACTACCCGATCGCTTCCAGGCAGAAGAAGCTTACACAGCGTTAGAAAAAGCAGGAATCCCCCTGAGTAAAATTGCGATCGCCGGTAGGGGTTATAGAACGGCTGACGAGCTTGGACTATACGATCCCAAGCAACAGGCAAAGAAAAAAGCCAGGTTTATGTCTTACTGGCTAGTTCCTTTTGGCTTTATTGGCGGCTATATATTTAATTTAATTACAGGATTGGATAATTTAGATTGGGCTGGAGAGCCTGGAAATCATATAGTGGGAGGAATTTTGGGTGCGCTCGGCGGCGCTATGGGTAGCGTTTTTATTGGTGGTGGCGTAGGTTGGGCTACTAGTACTGCGAGTGATACAGTTCCTTACCGAGATTATCTTGATGCAGACAAGTACCTGGTATTAGTTGAGAATTTAGGCGGTTTTGGCGATCGCGCTATTCCGATCTTGCGTCAATTAGCTCCTGAAACTATTCAAAGCTACGAGGCTTAATTGCTGAAAGAAAAAGATTTATAGTTAACCTAGGATATTAATCGGTTATTTTACGATTGCTGGCTAAATTATGAATATAATGAGTCTGAAAATTATTAATTAGTAAATATAATTCAAGACCAATGCAAAATGAATAAATCTCTTCTCATCATTGGTATTACTCTGATATTTATATTTCCTGCAAGCATAGGCGGATTTGTCTATTCATTGTTACGTAGCGAAACTGCTGAAAAGCAGACAGAAAATCCTGCCGACTCCAATTTAGAAAATAACCAATTTGAGAGTTTACCAAAAGAAAAAAATATTATCGCACCAGCACCGCCAAGCAAGAGCAACGGTGCATCAGGAATAGGCTTAGATTCAAACCAGGGTATACCTACAGGTAAATATTCTAACCCGCCAACTACCGTCAAATCCTTTGGCGACTCGGGGTTTTCTGATGCCAGTCGTCCTCCTGAAATTGATTCTAGTGTAGAACGCAATCGATTAATTCAGCAGAGTTTAGACCAGTCAATTCCTGATTACAGCACTCCCTCATCGAGCAATAACTTTAATCGCCCTCAAGAAAACAGTTTGATCGATTCTTTAGAGGATGATAGCTTTTTAGAGATTCCCGATCGCAGCAACGAAGAACCATCTATTACTTCTCCTACCACAGAGCCTTTATTGCAACCTTAAAACTTTTTATACTGACTCTTGAGCGCAGCGGTTAGTTCATCAGGTTCGCCTGAGAAATATTGGTCTGCTGAAATAAATAACCGATTAAATATAAAGAGCCACACAGCACAATCAGTTTTTCTGCGTCACTATTTTTGCTCGACTCGATAACTTCATCCAGGGCGTTTATTACATTCTGATGAGTTTGACAGTTATTTAAACTAGGACAAACCTGAGTAGCTAAAATCGCTAAGTCTTTGGGTTCAGCACTGCTATGATCTGGTACGGGAACTAAATGTAGCTCATCTTGAGGCTTCAACAATACTTCAAAAATATCTTGGTGATCTTTAGTAGATAACATTCCCATGATCCAGGTAACTGGTCGATCGATCGTGTCTAAATATTGTCTTAAAGCGATCGCGGCTGCGGGATTATGCGCTCCATCAATCAAAAGAGGCTGATTTTTCCAGGTTGTCCACTGTAATCTTCCCCACCAGCGAGTTTTATTCATGCCAGTTTGAATCGCTAGTTCGGGAATGATCCAACCCTGTTGCTGTAATATTTTAATTGTGGCGATCGCGATCGCGGAATTACTTAGCTGTACCTGTCCGAGTAAGGGTAAAGGATATTTAAGATCTTGATACTTTGCCCATCTAGTATTATTTGGCGCAGCCAGACTAATTTCTTGGGCTGGTTCGATTGAGGTGATTGGCGCATTAAGCTCTTGTGCTTTTGAGATGACTACTTCTTTAGCTGCGTCGGGTAGTTTACCGACGACAACTGAACAATTAGGTTTAATTACCCCTGCTTTTTCTCGTGCAATGTCAGCTATAGTAGGACCAAGACGTTGCCAATGTTCTTTACTCAAAGAAGTAATCACGCTGACCAAAGATGATTCTTTGACGTTGGTAGCATCAAGTCTTCCCCCTAAACCTACCTCAATTACGGCTAAGTCTACCTGCGATCGGGCAAAATAGAGCCAGGCTGCTGCGGTAATCACCTCAAATTGAGTCGGGCTTTCGGCATGAAGATCGATAGCCAATTGAATATCCTGTAATATTTCGGCTAAATTAGCACTAGATATAGCCTGTCTATTGAGACTAATGCGCTCTGTCCAATCAACCAAATGAGGGGAAGTATAGCGCCCGACTCGATAACCAGCCTCGGTTAAGATCGAAGCTAAATAAGCGCAAACCGATCCTTTACCGTTAGTTCCAGCAACGTGAATAATCGGAACCTGATTTTGAGGATTGCCCAAATCTGCCAACAGTTTTTCAATTCTCTTCAAGCCCAGGTTAACCCCGAAACGTTGAAAAGGTTTTAGAAGAGAATTAATCTTGTCTTCTTGAAATGTCATGTTGACAGCTTTGCCAAATTACTGATGAATAACACAATCATAATCGAAAGTAGGGCATCAACTTTAAGTTATCCTTAAATTTTTGCCAAAGTAATCAGAGATTTGTAGTCAGAGATTACTCCGCCGTCCTAAAGGATTAGAAGTTCGCGTCACGCGAAGCTAGTCCTAAAGGATAAGCTTCGCAAATGCTAAAGCATACCGCTCCGCGACGCGAAGCTAGTCCTTTAGGGCATATCCTTTAGGGCATATAAAACGACGGAGCCTGCTCTGACCGTTGGTCAATATCATCGAGCCAAAGTCATAAAAGATTTGGTAGTGGAGTGATACGCTTTAGACCTTGGTATAGAAAACTTCTCGCAGAGTATGCAGATGATTAATCTGCTTACCAACCACTTCTCGCGCTCTTTGATTCTTTATCTCTCTAGCTAATGCGCGATAACTGGTATAACTATACATAAATTGTGCGACTCGTTTAGTGCGAAAGTACTATTTTTAGTACATAACCACTAGCATGGTACGACCAAGTGTTAAGTTTTTAACAATTTTTAACAGGTCAACTGAACCATGACAACTAAATATTCCGTATAGGTGAAATGTTCCTCATTAGAGGTAGCTAAATAATAATAAAAGCAAAATACATTAAGCCCTATCTCTCAGGTGTTGGAGATGAAAGCGTAACCCCTGCGGTAGAGAATGGTCATCAATCCGCAAAGCGGGGTTAAACGGGGTAATTACTGGTAGTCTGAACTGGTAATCCTAAGTGCAAGAACTCTATGGATAGAGCGTTCGCTCGAAGTATCACAACCATCGTTATATAGAAACGGCTAAATCAGTACTGACAAGCCGTAGCCAAAAGGCAAAATCGCAAATGTTAATCATAAATAATTTAGTTATGATTCAATACCAACCGCGATCGGTGGAAAGATAAAGTCGTAAGCACCGTTACGCCTAAGCAGCCAAATCAGGTCTGACAGGCTGCAACTAAAATAAGTAAACCTACGCTAAGTTTCCCTTATTCTGCCACAGATAAAGGACAATACCAACAAAGTAGGCGGTGTATAGACACATCCTAAAGATCCATACCAACGGAATATTTGGAACGAGAAAACCCTCCTATGACACTCAGTAATGGTCGAAATTACTGAGAAATCAACCAAGATGAAACCTCTCCTAATTATTAGGAGGTTATAGGAGGAGCAGGATTCAGCAAAAAGCTAATGCCCTAACTCGAAAACGAGTAACGCTGGCGACAGATGGTGTAATACCAGGGATATGCCCACGTGCTGACTGTAATTAGGAAGGTAAAGAACAAGTAGGAGTATATATGGCTAATACAGATTCTAAAACGGGGTTTATAAAAGGGCAAATCAAATTCGCCCCACAACCCCTTCCGAATACTGTGGCATGGAACGAAATAAATTGGCGTAAAGCCGAATTATCAGTGTACAAGCTCCAAAAGCGCATTTACCAAGCCAGCAAAACTGACAATGTAAGAAAGTTACGTAGGTTACAAAAAACCCTCTTAAACTCATATAATGCCAAATTGTTAGCGGTCAGGAAGGTAAGCCAGGATAATAAAGGATAAAAAAACGGCTGGAATAGATGGCATCAAGTCATTGACTCCCAAGCAAAGATACGTCCTAGTCAAAAACCTAAAGCTAGAGGAAAAAGCCAAACCTGTACGCAGAGTATGGATACCAAAAGCAAATGGTCAAAAGCGTCCTCTTGGCATACCTACCATGAAAGACAGAGCATTACAAGCGTTGCTTAAAGCAGCATTAGAACCAGAATGGGAAGCCCGTTTTGAAAATAATTCTTACGGATTTAGACCAGGAAGGAGCTGCCACGACGCAATTTCCAGCATCTTTAACCAAATTAGATATCAATCTAAATTCGTACTAGATGCCGACATAAGCAAATGCTTTGACCGCATAAACCACGTCAAACTTCTAGAAAAAGTTAACACTTTCCCGAAAGCAAGAAAACAAATTAGAGCATGGCTAAAAGGTGGAGTTCTAGATGAAGGAAAAACTATTTTCCCCACAGAAGGAAGTCCACAGGGTGGAGTCATAAGCCCACTCTTAGCCAATATCGCCCTACACGGAATGGAATTAAGAATAAAAGAATATGCTGCCACCTGGAAAGGAACTAAAAAGGATAATATCTATTCCTTAGCCCTGATTAGGTACGCAGATGATTTCCTAATACTTCATAAAGACCTGAACGTAATAAAAACTTGCAAAGGAATCATAGAAGAATGGTTAAAAGATGTCGGACTAGAACTCAATCAAGAAAAAACCAAAATATTAAACACTCTTTCAGAACACGAAGGAAGTAAACCAGGGTTTAACTTCTTAGGTTTTAACATCCGACAATATCCAGTAGGAAAACACCAATCTGGAAAAAACACAATAGGCAAAATACTGGGATTCAAAACGATTATTAAGCCATCAAAGGAAAAAGTTAACGAACATTACCGTAAACTGGCAGAAATAGTAGACAAACACAAAGCTGTTCATCAGCACGTGCTAATCGCTAAACTTACTCCCATCATTAATGGATGGTGTAATTATTACAGAACGGTATGCAGCAAAGACACTTATAGTAGTGTAAATAGTCTGGTAGTTCACAAATTACTGAGATGGGGATATCGTAGACATCCCAATAAGGGAAAAAAATGGACTGTAAATAAATATTGGTTAACAGTTGGAGGAGATAATTGGGTATTTGGATGTAAAAAAGATGGAATAAAATTCTTACTTCCTAAACATTCAAAAACAAGAATCATCCGCCATACTAAAGTCAAAAGCGAGTCCAGCCCGTATGACGGTGACATAGTATATTGGGGAACAAGAATGGGTAGACACCCAGAACTCAAAACCTCAATAGCTAGGTTACTAAAGAAACAGAAAGGGATATGTAATCACTGCGGACTAACTTTCAAACCTGGAGATATTATCGAAAACGACCATGTGATTGCCCTTCAAGCTGGAGGCAAAAATGAACAAGATAATCTTCAGGCAATACATAATCACTGTCACGATGCTAAGACCAATAGGGATTTATTAGCTATCAAGCGATATAAAAACCGAAAAGGTTGGGAAAAATTCTACAAAATTTTCCAGGCACAATTTATAGATTGTAACTGGATGTGGAATGACGATCTACCTACAGAGGTCTGAAGGTACACATAACAAGTGCCTAATTAGAGAGAAGCCGTGTGAAGCGAAAGTTTCATGCACGGTTTTGAAGACGAGTCGCCTCGGTGACGAGGTGGCTTAGTTTAACTAAATAATTCAAATAATTCGTCAAGAATTTCATTTAAGTAATGAGTTTGACTTCATTTCGAGTCAAGAAACTAGATAAGATAGATAATCAATAGAAGTAGTAAGCATAAATAAATTTCTTAACAGAAGCAAGATCGCTAATTTATGGCACAGATAGAAACTAGAACCGAACCCATGATTCTGAACATGGGACCTCATCATCCGTCAATGCACGGCGTTTTGCGTCTGATTGTGACTCTTGATGGGGAAGATGTGATTGATTGCGAACCAGTAATTGGCTATTTGCATCGAGGTATGGAAAAGATTGCGGAAAACCGTACCAACGTAATGTATGTTCCTTATGTAAGTCGTTGGGACTATGCTGCGGGAATGTTTAATGAGGCAATTACGGTAAATGCTCCGGAAAAGCTCGCCGGTATTGAAGTACCAAAGCGCGCTCAATATATTCGGGTAATAATGCTGGAGCTGAACCGCATTGCTAACCACTTATTGTGGCTTGGACCATTTATGGCAGACGTGGGTGCGCAAACGCCCTTTTTCTACATTTTCCGCGAACGAGAACTAATCTACGACCTTTGGGAAGCTGCTACGGGGCAGCGGTTGGTTAATAATAACTATTTTCGGATTGGTGGCGTATCGGTAGATTTGCCTTATGGCTGGATCGATAAATGCCGTGATTTTTGTGATTACTTCGATCCTAAAGTAGATGAATATGAAAAATTAATTACTAACAACCCTATTTTTCGTCGTCGCGTCGAAGGTGTGGGGACAATTACCCGCGATCAAGCAATCAACTGGGGTCTTTCAGGACCAATGCTTCGGGCTTGTGGGGTCAAGTGGGATTTACGCAAGGTAGATCATTATGAATGTTATGACGATTTTGACTGGGATGTTCAGTGGGAAACGGCAGGGGATTGTTTTGCTCGCTACCTTGTGCGAGTCCGTGAAATGCGCGAATCAATTAAAATTCTTCGTCAGGCATTAGACGGTATTCCTGGTGGTGCTTACGAAAACCTAGAAGCGAAACGGATGGCTGAAGGGCGTAAATCGAAGTGGAATGATTTTGAATATCAGTATGTCGCCAAAAAAGTGGCTCCTACCTTTAAAATTCCCGCAGGTGAACATTATGTCCGTATGGAAACTGGGAAAGGCGAACTAGGAATCTTTATTGTCGGTAATGACAATGTTTTTCCCTGGCGTTGGAAAATTCGCTCTGCCGATTTTAATAACCTACAAATTCTTCCAGAATTGCTTAAGGGAGTCAAGTTGGCTGATATTATGCCTATTCTCGGTAGCATTGATATTATTATGGGTTCAGTCGATCGCTAGAATCAGCAAATTCTAGCTATATTTTTTAAGGTGAGAATTCTCACCTTATTTTTTTTTAGCTAGTAAATAGTAAAATTATCAGCGATCGCTTTTTAGAAAAAACGATTAATTTTATCGTAACTAAAGTTGATGCCAAAAGTAATTGATAAGTTGAGTCCAGGTCTACGTAAAATCATCCGTAATATAGGTTGGTTGTCTGGAGAAAAGGTTCTGGGAATGATCCTCAACCTTTCGATCGGCATTTACGTCATTAGATATTTGGGATCTGAGGATTTTGGTAAGCTTAGTTATTGTCTTAGTCTAGTTGATATGTTTGGCGCGATCGCCAAGTTGGGATTAGATGGCATTGTCGTGCGTGAGCTAGTACAAGATGAGGAGTCAACATCAGAAATATTAGGTACGGCTTTTATTCTTAAATTGTTTAGCTCCCTAGTAACTTTAGCTTTAATTGCCTGGGCTGTAACGGCTCTCAAAGGAGATGCACAAACTTACTGGATCACCATAGTTATTGCTTGGGGGTTAATGTTCAACTCGACCGAAGTAATTGATTTTTGGTTTCAGTCAAAAGTTCTGGCGCGATCGATTGTCATCATCAGAAGTACTAAACTCGTCCTCAGTTCTGCTGCTAAATTATTGTTTATTCTGTTAAGACTTCCTTTGAGCGCATTTGTCTGGTTAATCTTGGCAGATGCAGTCATGATGGCTGCTGGCACTATTTGGATTTATTTAAAACAACATCAGTCAGTTTTTGTTTGGCAGTTTAATTTCACTAGAGCGATCGCTCTGCTTAAAGATTCATTCCCGCTCATTCTGTCTGGCGTAATGGTGGTAATTTACATGAAAATTGACCAAATAATGCTGGGGAACTTAGCCAACAATCAAGCCGTGGGCAATTATGCAGCGGCAGTAAGATTTTCCGAAGTTTGGTACTTTTTTCCTGTCGTTATCTGCTCTTCTGTCTTTCCTGCAATTATTCGGGCTAGAGGGAAAAGCCAAAAAGAATATTATGATAAATTACAACAGCTGTATGACTTGATGGCATGGATGTCACTTTTAATCGCTGTGGCGATGACATTTTTGTCAGGGTTTCTAGTCGATGCGTTATTAGGAAAAGGATACGCCGAAGCAGGAAATATTTTAGCTTTGCATATTTGGGCAGGACCATTTGTGTTTTTAGGAGTCGCTCGTAGCAAATGGTTGATTGTGGAAAACTTTACCCGATTTAATTTTGCCACCACAATCTTAGGAGCGATAACTAACGTCTGGTTAAACTTTGTGCTTATTCCGATTTATGGAGGTGTGGGAGCAGCGATCGCTACTGTCATAGCTTATGCCGTTTCTTCTCATGTCGCCTGCTTTATCTACCCGAAAATGTTCAATTGTGGTTGGATGTTAACTAAGGCACTATTCGTACCATTGAGAATTCGTCAAAATTTCAGCTATCTAAACAATGTTAAAAAAATTCTTAGTTAAATTAATTTCTCTGGTCAAATTAGATGCCCCACTCCTGTTTTGGCAAAGCGGATATTTACAAAAAAATGGTTGGGATAAAAGTTTTAGACTAAAACAGCCGATTGATGGCGATCGGCAGCCATTACCCTGGTATACATATTCAGCTATTGAATACATTAAGCAGCTAGATTTTTCCGAGCGAGAAGTTTTTGAATATGGTTCGGGAAACTCGACGATTTTTTGGTCTAAGTTGGCAAAAAAAGTTGTCAGTATCGAAAATAATCGAGAATGGTATGAAATTGTCTCCCAAAGCATCAGCCAAAATGTCGAAATTAAACTGATTAAAGATAATGCGGCGTACATTCAAGAAATTTTGCAGCACCAAAACTTTGATGTCATAGTAGTAGATGGTTCTCATCGGCTTGACTGTGCCACAACAGCAGTTAAACGACTCAAGCCTGGGGGATTTATTATTTTAGACAACGCGGATTGGCACGTTCAAACAGCCAAAACATTACGCAATTCAAATTTAATTCAGGTTGATATGACAGGATTAGGTCCGATCAATCGTTATGCTTGGACTACTTCTTTTTTCCTCCATCGAGATTTTAATTTACAGCCCAAAGGCAATAATCAGCCCGAACATGGCACTGGAGCGTTAAAGCAATATGCCCAGGAGCAAAGGTACTGGGAACAAAATTAATCTTCGCTCTGCTTGTACTTAGCTTAATTTTCAGTTATTAATTTTGATGAAATGTTAAAAAAAAAGTTAGCTAAATTTAGAAGAAAAGCATTTGAAACTATCGGTTCAGACCGCTATTCGCGACCATCTTTGTCTGAGATGGACAAAAAGCTGGAGAAGTATCTGACCTACTCTAACGGCTTTTTTATCGAAGCAGGGGCTAATGATGGATTTAGTCAAAGTAATACTTATTACCTTGAGAAATTTCGTGGCTGGACAGGAATTTTAATTGAAGGAATTCCTGAACTTTATCAACAGTGTGTTGTAGAAAGACCAAAATCTCGGGTTTTTAACTGCGCCTTAGTTGCCGCAGACTCTACCGAGCCTTATATTACGATGAAGTACGCTAACCTCATGTCTATTGTGGAAGGCGCGCTTAAAAGCGAAGCTGGCGATTTAGTTCATCTGGAAAAAGGTAACCAAATTCAAAAAAACATCGTGCCATATGAGGTTGATGTACCCACCAAAACCTTAACTTCTATTTTGGATCGATGCCAGGTTGAAACAATCGATCTCTTATCTTTGGATGTAGAAGGATTTGAATTAAATGTACTCAAAGGCTTAGACTTTGAGCGATATCAGCCCAAATATATGCTAATTGAGGCAAGGTTCAAGGAAGAAATCGAGTCATATATCTCAGATTTATATATTCAGGTCGATCGCTTTTCTAGTCATGATTATTTATATCAGTTGAAAAACATTTAATTACTCATCAAGCAAATTAGTAGCGTTAAACTGTACAAAACTCTTTTAATAGTCAATGCAGTCTTTGGGCGAAGTTTAAATGAATCTGAATCGTCGGTTTTTTTTGACCTTGATGGGATCGAGCTTTTTAGCTAATATTTCTCTGGGCGCGATCGCTTTTCTACTAGAAGATTTAACTGCTAATTCTGAGTCCCAGTCAGAATTAGTCTTTTACGTAGCTCCCGATGGCAGCGATCGCCACGAAGGAACCAAGGATGCACCGTTTGCTACTCTGCATCGAGCGCGATCCGCGATCCGCGAACTAAAACGTCAGCAAAATGGTACTCTCAGACAACCAGTTACAGTCTGGTTACGCGGGGGAACTTATTTTTTAGCTCAATCTTTAGAATTAACTAGCGAAGATTCTGGAACGGAAAACTTTCCCATTATCTATCGAGCATATCCAGGGGAAAAACCAGTTATTAGTGGTGGACAGCGCATTACGGACTGGAAACAACAGGGAGACATTTGGCGTGCTAATCTACCGCAAGTCAAGACGGGATGGAATTTTCGCCTGCTTCGCGTTAATGACGATTGGGCAATTCGCGCTCGTTATCCTAATTTTGAACCCAATAACCCTTTAACTAAAGGTTGGCTTTATCTTCAGCCATCGCCATCCCAACCCGTTGCCCCAGAGCGTGGCAGATTTAATCATGGTGTTGCTCGAGTACATAATCCAGGAGATAGGCTGGAGTGGAATATTTCTGTTCCTGAATCAGGAAAGTATCAAGTCTGGTTGCGTTATGCCAATAACATGAAAGCCTATGGTGTCGATAACATGGGCGGAAGAACAGCTTTGCGTTTAGGCAAGAGAAATACTAACATCTCGATTGCCGATCTGCCAGATACAGGGAGTTTTTCTACCTTTCGTTGGCAGTCGGTTGCTACAGTTGACCTTAGTTCGGGAAAGCAGCAATTAGTTTGGCAAAATCTTCAAGGCGGTGGTTTAACCCTGGATGCTTTTTGCCTGACCAACGATCTTGATTGGAACCCTAACCAAGCGGTGCGTAGCCAATCGGGCAACAGCCAGACTGGAATTAAGCAACCTCAATGGGGAAAAAGTTTGATTATCGTTCACGCAGAAACATTTGAGCAGGCAAAAGGACAAGATTTAAGTATAGTTCCTGAAACAGGTTTACGTACCGATATTGCCACTGCTGCTAATCAATTTCCTCAGTGGCAAAGCTGGAATAATGCAGAAATACACATCTTGCCCGATCGCGGCTGGGTCAACGCGATTTTGCCAGTAACCAAGATAGATAGCCAGTCACACACTATTTATGTCAACTCTAAACAAAATCTCCTGCCAGGAAATCGCTTTTTTATTGCTAATACCCGTGAAGCTTTGGATAGTCCTAACGAGTGGTATTTAGACCGCGATACTGGAGAATTGCTTTACTACGCCGATTGTCCCAATTTTCCCCATGACGTAGATGTTGTAGCACCAAAATTAGAGCAACTCATTATTTTAAAGGGCGATCGCGATCGGGCAAAATATGTCGAAAACATTTACTTCTACGGTTTGACCTTTACAGATACCAACTATACTCTGACAGATAACTATTACTTTCCCGCAGATGCAGCTATTTGGTTATCGGCAACGCGACGATGTGTAATTGAAAACTGTAATTTTGTGCTACTGGGTGGTTATGGCATACGGTTAGAACAAAGTAGTGCCGAAAATTACTTAGTCCACAACAACATGACTAAGTTGGGTCAAGGAGGAGTTGTGCTTTCGGGGAACAAGACGACTCAGCCGTTAAATAATACGATCGCAGCCAATCAAATTTATGACTGTGGCAAAGTTTACAAGCACGTAGCGGGAATTTATCTCATTACTGGTAGTGGTAATCTTATTGCTCATAACCGTATCAGTAATCTGCCGCGCTATGGGATCTCGCTTAAATCTCTCGATCGCGATCGCTATTCTCACCACAACATAATTGAGTTTAATGAAATTATCGATACCAATTTAGAAACCAACGACACTGGAGCAATAGAAACCTTAGGACGAGATAAACAGGCTAGTGGCAATATTATTCGGTTTAACTTTATTCGTAATGTAGTTGGCATGAAAACTACCCAGCAGGGACAAATTGTTTCACCATCCCTTACTTGGGGCATTTATCTCGATGACTACAGTAGCGGTACGCTGGTTTACGGCAATATTGTTATCGGTACTGTCCTGGGTGGAGTTATGATTCATGGTGGCAAAGACAACCAAGTTGAAAACAATATTTTTATTGGTGGAGTAGAAAACCAAATTCAAGTATCGCCCCAAGATGAATTTATGAGGAATAATCAGTTTTCTCGCAATATTGTTGTCTGTGACAGTTTGCAGGCAAAACTTTGGGATAGCAACAAAAATTGGCAGCCCGATTTGATCGTCAACAGCGATTTTAATTTATACTGCCACACCGATGGTTTAAACCTAGCCAAAACTGGCAAAGCCATTACACCTGAAGGAGATTTTCAACAATGGCAAGCTGCTGGCTTCGATCTTCATTCTTTAGTTGCCGAGCCACCATTTCTAACCTCTCTAAACCAAGATTTCAATCAAATTCAGCCAAAAGATTTTAAACTCAAGAGTGACTGCGCTCTAGTTGAGCAACTTCAGATTCAAGCAATTCCCCTTGAATCTATAGGTATTGAAGGCTTTGAGCAACAACTCCAAGTTTTTAGCTAACTACTTCTGCTTCCAAGCTCACGTGTTAATTGATTTGACTATATTGAACTATTGCTTTGTTGGATGAAAACCCCAGTTGCTTTCTTAATTTTTAATCGACCAGATACTACCCAAAAAGTATTTGAGGTAATTCGTCAGGCGCAACCAGCCAAACTTTTAGTAGTTGCTGATGGTGCCAGAATTAATCGCCCAGAAGAAGCGGATAAATGCCAAACTGCACGGGCAATTATTGATTCAGTTGATTGGGAATGCGAAGTGTTAACTAATTATTCCGAGGTTAATCTAGGCTGTGCTAAAAGGGTTTCTAGCGGATTAAATTGGGTATTTGAACTGGTGGAAGAAGCAATTATTTTAGAGGACGATTGTTTACCAGATCCGACTTTTTTTCCCTTCTGCGAACAGCTTTTAGACCGCTATCGCCACGATAACCGCATCGCCGTCATCTCAGGACAAAACGTTCAATTGGGTAGAAAAAGAACTAATGATAGCTACTATTTTTCTCGCTATAATCTCTGCTGGGGTTGGGCAAGCTGGCGCAGAGCTTGGCAAGATTTTGACTTTGATATGAAACTATGGACAACAGTAAAAGAAGCAGGTTGGTTAGAAGATATTTTGCTAGATAATGGTGCGGTCAAATTTTGGGATTATTTATTTCAATCCACTTATGAAGGACAGATTGACAGTTGGGCAATTCGTTGGACGTTTTCCTGTTGGATGCAAAATTATCTAAGTATTTTAGCCAATCACAACCTGATCTCTAACATTGGCTTTGATGCTCAATCGACTCATACAACCAAAAAAAATGTTTTTGCTAATTTACCAACCAAGCCAATTGAATTTCCGCTCCAACATCCACCTTTCATGATCAGAAACAATAGAGCCGATCGCTTTACGCAAAGAACCTTATACGGTATTAATCCAGTTGCCAATACTAAAAGAGCAGTCAAAATATTTCTGCAAACAACTCCTGTAAAAAAATGGCTTTAGGTGTTGCTAAGCATAACTAATTATTGATAGTCTCATTCCATTAACTACCAACTACGTCAATATTTAACCACCTAATTTGTGAAAATTCTGAGCTTAAGCACCAGTGATTTGATCGGCGGCGCACCCCGCGCGGCCTATAGATTACATCAGGGATTGATCGCAGCTGGTGTTGATGCTCAAATGCTAGTCCAAAGAAAAATGAGCGATGAAGCTCAAGTGATTGGCGCAACCAACAAACTATTCAAAGGTTTAGCCATTACTAGACCGACATTGGATGCCCTACCGCTGTCATTTTATCGTCAGCGCGATCGCACGCCGAATATTTATTCTTGCCAATGGTTGCCTAGTCGAATCAATGCTCAAATTCAAGCTTTAAACCCCGATTTAATTAATCTTCACTGGATCTGTGGTGGCTATTTTCCGGTAGAAACTATTGCTAAATTTAACCGCCCTCTAGTTTGGACTCTTCATGATATGTGGCCATTTACTGGCGGTTGCCATTACAGTCAACAGTGCGATCGCTATCAACAGTCTTGTGGTCGATGTCCCATACTTAAAAGCGGTCAAACTTGGGATTTTTCTCGCTGGCTCTGGCAACGTAAAGCTAAAGCCTGGCAAAATCTTAACTTGACTATCGTTACTCCTAGCAAATGGTTAGCTGATTGCGCTAAAGCTAGTTCACTGTTTCAAAACTTACCCATCAAGGTAATTCCTAATGGTTTAGATATTCATAAATATCAGCCTATCGAGCGACAGCTTGCTAAAAAACTTTTGAATTTGCCTTTAAACAAGCAAATAATCTTGTTTGGTGCAATGGGTGGTACTAGCGATCCGCGCAAAGGTTTTGCGCTTTTACAAACTGCTTTGCAGCACTTGAGGTTATCTATCTCACCAGATCGGGTTGAACTCTTAATATATGGTTCATCTCGACCAGCTAAATCAGTTGATTTAGGTTTTAAAACTCATTATTTAGGTTATCTCCATGATGATATTTCCCTCGCCATTGCCTATGCTGCTGCTGATGTCATGGTAGTACCTTCTACTCAAGAAGCTTTTGGACAAACGGCTTCTGAAGCCTTGGCTTGCGGTACACCTGTGGTAGCATTTAACACAACAGGTTTAAAAGATATTATCGATAGTCAACAAAACGGTTATTTAGCCACAGCTTACGATCCGCAAGATTTAGCCAGAGGAATTGTTTGGATTCTAGAAAGTCCCCAACGCTGGCAACAGTTATCTGAATGTGCCAGAGCCAAAGTAGTTCAGGAGTTTACCATTCCAATTCAGAGCGCTCGATACCTTAAACTTTTTCAAGAAATTTTAGCCGATTGATATGCAACTTAAACTAGCTAATAACCACAGCCAAGATATATCAAGCCATAAAAATGACAAAGCTATTTTCCTGTTTTTGGGGTTGGCTTTATGGGTTTTTATTCCCATATTAGGCATTTTTCCGCTAATTTTCTTTATTCATCTAAATCAAAAGCCAAAAAGCAAGCTTAACGTCATTGTTTCTCTATTGGTAATCTTGACAATTACTATTTTTGTCTCATCGGCAGATATTATTTCTGACTTAGCTGTGTACGTTGACAATTACGGCAAACTGGATACTAAAAATCCTTTTGAAATCTCTGGAGCGCTGGGTCTAGAATGTTTGCTTTGGTTAGTTAGTTATCCAATCTATATACTTTCTAACGGCTCTAACTATGCTTTTATTTTTTTCTGGTCTTTCTTGGCTAACGCCTTAACTTTCTTTGTAATTGCCAAAGGATTTTCACCTCGAAATTACGGTTTACTGCTGCTATTTATTGTTTCTAATCCTATTTATATCGGGTTTCAGGGTTTTTTAGTTAGACAGTATTTTGCTACTTTGATCTTTCTTATAGCTATTATCAACATAGATAAAAAACCTTTAATGTGGGGACTTTATCTACTTAGTTTGTTTGCTCATCTGGCAAATCTAATCTATTTGCCCATGTTGCTGTTATACGATAAAGTTCGCTTGTTAGGGAACAAAGTGGTCGTTGTATTAATAGTTGCCTTAGGAGTTGCCTTACCTTTTAGTAATACTTTGGTGGTAAATTTATCCGAGCGTGTCGCAGGTTTATTACCTGGCGACTATTCTATGCTCATTGTCGGAAAAACCGCCTACTATGCCAAAGAAAGAGTTAATGAATCTAGCTTTATCGCTCCTTTAATCGAACATTTATTGGTTTTTGTAATTATTTTTGTTTTTGTTAAAAATAAAAACTTTAAGACTGCTAAAGAAAAATTAATTTATTTTTTATATCCTATTTTATTTATTTTAATGTACTTGGGAAAAGATATTGATATGTTTTCTAATCGTGTTGCCTTTTTGCTTTTTCCTTTTGGTGGTTTATTTTACTATTTTGCAATCGATCATCAGTGGAAAATATTTAAAAGAACTATTTTAGTTTTTGTATTCACGCTTAAAATTATCTATTTCAACTATTATTTATACAATATCACTTTAGGGCAAAGTGAATTTCATTATTTAAACGACCAGGTATATAATTCGTCAATTATTGACTATATTGAAGTGGCTATAGACAACTTTACTGAAGACGTTAAGATAAAAGAAAAGCCTACTCGTCAAATAAGTTAAGCTTTAGTTGATAGTATTTTTAGGTAAAGAAACTGATATTTAATGAAACATAATGAATCATCAAGAAATAGGCGATCGCCATTCTCAAGTAAGTCCATTAATTTCGGTAATTACGGTAGTTTTTAACGCAAAAGAATCTTTAGAGCCAACTATACAGTCAGTAATCAATCAGTCTTACGAAAACACAGAATATATAATCATAGACGGTGGTTCAACAGATGGAACGTTAGAAATAATTAAGCAGTATGAACCAGACCTTAAATACTGGATTAGTGAAAGCGATCGCGGTATTTATGATGCGATGAATAAAGGTATTAAGCTGGCTAAAGGCAAAATTATTGGTATCTTAAATAGTGGTGATTTATATAGCCAAAATGCCTTGCAAGAAGTAGCCGAACTATATTTACGCAACCAAACAAGTGAATATTTAATTATTACTGGAGCTATGACTCGTTTCGCTGCTCAAGCTAAGATTGAATTTATCCAAAAACGCAATCAAACTGATTTAAACCGTAGAATAAATTTAGGAATGCCGCTCAATCATCCCGCAACTTTTGTAACTAAAAATATTTACGAAACAATCGGCTACTTCGATCCAGAATTTAAAATTTGTGGTGATTATGATTTAATTTTTCGAGCCTATCATAGTCAATTAGTTAAGTTTGTTTTTATTAACAGTGTTTTAGCTTCTATGAGCATGGGAGGGATATCCGAAACCTTGGCAGGTATATCAATTAGAGCTAGAGAAGCGATGAGAATTCGGCAAAATAAACTAAACACTGTCCACAATGCTCTAATATCTTTACGACTGGTTTTAATTGGTTACGTCAAGCATCTGCTCATGACGTTTATGGGACCAAAGGCAGTTTTAATTCGACATAAAATTAATGCTAAATCTCGCCGCAAAAGTTCAGTTGGCGATCGCGAAAACCTATCTTATTGAGTTTTTAACAAAAATAACGATAGATTCAATTATGTAATAAATAAAACCACAATACCATGAATAATTCTGATACAATCTCAAAAACTTATGCCCGATATTATGCTGCGTTGTTACTTTAGGCTATCCTAGTTCAACCGATTAATAGCCGATACATAGCAAATTAATTCATAGAATCAGCAAACGGCAAAATAATTATTAAGGCTAAATATATTAATGAGCAAAATTCACGAGAGAGTTGAACGAGAAAAGCAGTTTCATGACGTTCGTTACAGTGACGAAAGTATACGTCGGCAAAAAGTAAGTAAATTTTATAGTATTACCGATTCAATCACTAAAGCGTACCAGCAAAAACTGTTAGACAGCAGTAAAAATTATCAGGTGATTGAATACGGCTGTGGCAAAGGAAGCTGCGCTTTTAAACTAGCCAAAAATCAGGCAAAACTGGTTACAGGAATTGATATTTCACCAGTGGCGATTGAAGCAGCTAAGCAGCAAGCAGTCGCCGAAAATATTCATGACAATATTGAATTTAAGGTCATGAATGCCGAAAATTTGGAGTTTGCCGAAAGCTCTTATGACTTAATTTGTGGTTCAGGCATACTACACCACTTAGACTTAGATTTAGCTGTAAATTCTTTGGTCAAAACTCTCAAACCTAATGGTCAAGCAGTGTTTCTTGAACCATTAGGACATAATTTTTTAATTAACCTTTATCGCCGTCTAACACCTACGATTCGGACAGAAGATGAACACCCTTTGCTAGAAAAGGATTTACAAACGATTTCGCGTAGCTTTAAACAGACTAAAATTCGCTACTTTTACTTAACTTCTTTAGCTGCTTGTTTCGTGGCGGGCAAACCAGGATTTAAAACTTTATTACGCTGCTGCGAATTTATTGATTCTCTTGTGCTAAGGTTTCCAGGGATTAGACAACAAGCATGGTTAGTTCTAATTGAGGTATCTGGGCCGATAAAGCAAAATAACTCGTCAGCTTAAACTATTTTGCATCATTCGACGATCAATTGACTACATAATGATAAACATATAACTAACCTAGACCAAAATCAACATGAGTGTGAGTAAAAATCCTTCTGTTTCAATCATAATTCCCACTTACAATGAAGTAGACAACATTGAGGCAGTTGTAATTAACTTTTTGGCTTCAGATTATTCCAATATACTGGAAATACTAATTGTAGATGGGTTAAGCACAGACGGGACACAAGAAAAAGTTATAGGTTTATCTCACATCCATCCTCAACTAAAACTATTAGAAAACCCGCGACGTATTCAATCGGCAGCCCTTAATATTGGTTTAGAAGCCTGTAGAGGAGATATCTTTTTAAGAGCCGATGCTCACTGTAATTATGCCTTGGATTATATCGAACAATGTGTTGATGCTTTACAAAGTTCTCAGGCGGTTAACGTCGGAGGCGCACAACGATTTATTGCAGCCAATAGTTTTCAGGCTGGGGTTGCTTTAGCATCTAGAAGCTTTTTAGGAAGCGGAGGCGCAAAATATCGCGATCCTAACTACAATGGCTATGCAGAAACCGTTTTTTTGGGCTGTTTTTGGCGCTCGGTATTAGCTGAGCTTGGCGGATATGAAGTTAGTCGTAAAGAAGACTCCGAGCTAAATTTTCGCTTATTAAAAACTCGGGGCGATCGCTCTATTTATATCAGCTCTAAAATTAAAGTTTGGTATTATCCTCGTCCTAACTTATTAAGATTGTGGCGACAGTATGTTAAATATGGTCGTGGTAGCTGCATCATGTCGGCTAGATATGCTGATACATTGCCCCTGAGGAACAAAATACCTTTTTTTGGCGTAATGCTGCTAACTATAGCCTTAATTAGCGATTTAACCTTGTTGCATGGCTCGTTATTTACTGTTCCCATAATTATTTTAGGAATGTGTCTGATTGTGATGGAAGCAGCTAGGGTCACTTTAAAATATAACAGCAATTTTCGCGAAGAATTTTGGAGCAAAGCTACAGAATCAATTCCTAATTTTACTAGTCGTTGGTTTTGGTGTACAGTGGCGATCGCTACTATGCCAATAGCGCACTTTACTGGGTTTGGATATCAGCTTTGTCTAAGAAATATTTTGAGAAACAAAGATAATTGCTTTTTTGAATCTCGATCTAGTATTCCCCGACACAATTCCCGCGTAAAAGAAAAAATAAAGGCATAAAGTTTGCTTAAATAATCTAAGTTGCTATTTTAACGATTCAACTTAAATGTGGTCGTTTGATTATGAGTTTTATAGTTGGGAGTAGAATATGAAAGTTATCATTTTGGGTGGAGACGGTTTTTGTGGCTGGCCTACCTCACTGCACTTATCGAATCTCGACTTTGAAGTCATTATTGTCGATAATTTATCGAGGCGAAATATAGACAACGAACTTGAAGTTAGCTCTTTAACCCCTATCGCACCTATTGGTCAAAGGCTAAATACCTGGAAAAAACTTACAGGTAAAGAAATTAAATTTCATAATATAGATATTGCCGAAGAATACGATCGCCTACTGAATCTAATTTTGGCAGAAAAACCCGATGCGATCGTTCACTTTGCCGAACAACGGGCTGCGCCTTACTCGATGAAGTCTTCAAAGCACAAGCGATATACGGTTAATAATAACCTTAACGCCACTAACAATTTACTTTGCGCCATTGTTGAATCTGGCTTGGATATTCACCTGGTGCATTTAGGTACAATGGGGGTCTATGGCTACGGTACAGCAGGAATGAAGATTCCTGAAGGCTACCTAGACGTGGAAGTTGTTACCGATAATGGCGATCGCATTCAACAAGAAATTCTTTATCCTGCTAACCCTGGTAGTGTCTATCACATGACCAAAACCCAGGATCAGCTATTTTTCTACTACTATAATAAAAACGACGGTATTCGCGTCACCGATCTGCATCAAGGCATTGTTTGGGGAACTAACACTCCTGAAACTTTAAGGGACGAAAAGTTGGTCAATCGCTTTGACTATGATGGAGACTATGGGACAGTTCTCAATCGCTTCTTAATGCAGGCTGCCATTGGCTATCCCTTAACGGTTCATGGTACTGGAGGTCAAACTCGTGCTTTTATTCATATTAAAGATACGGTACGTTGTGTGCAGCTGGCGATCGAAAATTCACCCAGTCGAGGTGAACGAGTGAGAATTCTCAACCAAATGACTGAAACTCATCGAGTGATAGATCTTGCCAAGATGATTGCCAAGATGACTGGCGGAGAAATAGCCTACCTAGAAAATCCCCGTAATGAAGCTGTAGAGAACGAGCTGTTTGTTAAAAATCAACGTTTTATTGATTTAGGACTAGAACCAACGACTCTTAGCCAAGGATTACTTAAAGAAGTAACCGAAGTAGCGAGAAAATATGCTCATCGATGCGATCGCAGTAAAATCCCCTGTACTTCTTTATGGATTCAAAAACAAGAAGCAAAATCGCAAAGCAACAGTTTAGAACCGACTGAAACAAGCAAGGTTTAGTTTGTAGATGGTTTAGTAGTCTATTCAACTAAAAACGGCTGTAAATAAACAGCAAAAAAGCGATCGCCATTCTAAGATGAAAGCGATCGCCTCTGTTCATACCTACAGCTACTAAATAGCTACCTGAGAAGCAACTTTTTCTTCGGTTTGTAAAGCAGCATAAAGACGGTTTAATGCTTTGATATACGCCCTGGATGAAGCCACAATAATATCGGTATTGGCAGCACGACCAGAATACACCCTGTCTTTGTAACGTATGCGAATTGTAACTTCTCCAATCGCGTCAATTCCCGCCGTTACGGACTGGACAGAAAATTCGATTAGTTCGTTGGGAATATTTGTTACCCGATTGATCGCCTTATATATAGCGTCAACTGGTCCTGTACCAATTGCTGCATCGGTTAACTCTTCTCCTTCAGGAGTACGGATAGTTACGGTAGCCGTGGGTCGAGAGCGATCGCCACAGGATATTTGTACTAGCTCCAAACGGAATAGTTCAGGAGGTTGTCTAATCTCATCGCTAACGATCGCTTCAATATCCCAGTCGCTAATTTCTTTTTTCTTATCCGCAACTTCTTTAAAACGCACAAAAGCTTTATTAAGATCGGTTTCCGATAGTTCAAAACCCAACTCACTTAAGCGAGTGCGGAAAGCATTGCGACCAGAGTGTTTACCCAAAATAATCTGCTGATTATCGCTCAATCCAATAGACTGAGCATCCATAATCTCGTAAGTCAGCCTATTTTTGAGTACCCCATCTTGGTGAATCCCCGACTCATGAGCAAAGGCATTCGCACCAACAATCGCCTTATTAGGCTGAACCATAACTCCAGTGCGATTAGAAACCAAACGAGAAGTTTTATAAATTTGCTTAGTATCAATGTTGGTTAGAGGTTCAGTTGATTCTGCCGATCTACCCAAAAAAGGATTGAAATACTGGCGGCGTACATGAAGTGCCATAACTAGCTCCTCTAGCGCAGCATTACCAGCCCGTTCACCAATGCCATTGATCGTACATTCTAGCTGTCTAGCACCATTTTTTATTGCCTCTAAGAAGTTCGCCACCGCCAAGCCAAGATCGTTGTGACCATGAACTGAAACCACCGCCCGATCTATATTTGGTACATTGTTGCAGATGCCTTTGATTAGCTCCCCAAATTCTGTGGGAGTAGTATAGCCCACTGTATCAGGAATATTAACTGTAGTTGCTCCTGCTGCGATCGCTGCTTCTAATACCTGATAAAGATACTCCGAATCGGTGCGCACCGCATCCATTGGTGAAAACTCCACATCATCCATAAAGGACTTGGCGTAAGCTACCATTTCTTGAGCAATGTCTAAAACTTCGGCACGAGATTTTTTGAGCTGATACTCTAAATGAATATCAGAAGTAGAAATAAAAGTATGAATTCTGCCCTTTACCGCAGGTTTTAAAGCTTCAGCAGCAGCCTTAATATCCGCTTTAATCGCTCTAGCTAGACTACAGATGACTGGTCCATTTTTCGTCCCAACCTGAGCCGCAATTTTTTGTACTGCTTCAAAGTCTCCAGGACTGGCAAAAGCAAATCCCGCTTCAATTACGTCAACTCCCAGTCTAGATAGAGAATGGGCAATTTCTAGCTTTTCTTCAACGTTAAGAGTCGCGCCAGGAGATTGTTCTCCATCTCGTAAGGTGGTGTCGAAAATAATGATGCGGTTTTGTGAATTGTCCATAGTCCAAATACTTCGGGGGAATTTGCAATATTAAGAATTATAGGCGATTTACCCAACAGGATGAAGAGATTTAGAGGGTGTGTTTCTTCTAATGATATCTATTTTTTGAAGCGATTGTATTTTGGAACGCATTAATGAATAGTTTAGTTTGTTGCTGTTTGTTCCATTTCATTATGTTACGCTTGCCTAACGCATCTCACCAAAGCGATCGCGACTGCCAATTCTTTTTCGCCGACTCACACCTGTAACTAAGGCGACGCGATCTTTCAAAGCTGCTTCAGGCAAAATAATAACCCCTCAGCACCACTTAGTCGAGCTAAAAGCTAAAGATAAAAAAGACGCTGTGCTAAACATCAACGTCTTTGAATTAATCTAAATAACTAATGACTAAATCCGATCTTCCATCATTTTTTGCACGGCTTCGGCAATTTGTGCTGGCTGCACAATAGTTAAACTTTCTAACTTACCGTTGTAAGGAGTAGGAATATCTTGAGAAGATAAACGCAATACGGGTGCGTCTAATTCATCAAATAGCTGTTCGTTAATCAATGCCACCAATTCTGCACCAATACCGCCAGTTTTCATACATTCTTCCACAATGATTACCTTATGAGTTTTACGCACTGACTCACTAATGGTTTCCATATCAAACGGCTTGAGGGAAATTAAGTCAATAATTTCAGGATCGTAACCTTGTTGCTCAATAACTTTTAAGGCTTGGGTGCAGTGATGGCGCATCCGCGAGTAGGTCAAAATAGTCACGTCCTTACCTTTTCGCACCATTTCTGCCTTATCTAAAGGCAAAACATATTCATCGTCTGGTAGATCGTCTTTGAGGTTGTAAAGTAAGACGTGTTCAAAAAACAGTACGGGGTTATCATCTCGGATAGCTGCCTTCAGTAAACCTTTAGAATTATATGCTGTAGAACAAGCCACGATTTTTAATCCAGGTACAGCATGAAAATAAGCTTCTAATCTTTGAGAGTGTTCTGCACCCAATTGTCTCCCGACACCGCCAGGTCCACGAATTACCATGGGAATTTTAAAATTACCACCTGAAGTATAGCGTAGCATCCCAGCATTGTTAGCAATTTGGTTAAATGCCAACAGCAAAAAGCCCATATTCATCCCTTCAATGATAGGACGTAAGCCAGTCATAGCTGCGCCAACAGCCATACCACAAAAGCTATTTTCGGCAATGGGAGTATCTAATAAACGTAAATCGCCATATTTCTTGTATAAATCTTTGGTGACTTTATATGAACCACCATAATGTCCGACATCTTCACCCAAAACGAAGACAGTCTTATCTCTTGCCATTTCTTCGTCTGTCGCCTCTCTCAAAGCGTTAAACATTAAAGTTTCAGCCATAACACTATTTATCCTAAGTCACCAAAAATTAATACTATCATTCTTCAGATTGCTACTATGTAACCTTACCTAGTTTAGGCTTTATCGGCAAAAGCTTTTAGCCTATATCTGTACAATTGTTAGTTAAATATGACTTTAACCACTTTTAATACTTTCATTACCCAAAAAGAAGCCCTGGCTTTAATTGAATTTGCGATCGCGCAATCTCAAGCCGACGGTGTTTTTGTTAGCCTTAGTGCCAGTGAAACTGCCCTTAGTCGCTTTTCGGAAAATCAAATTAGTCAAAATGTTCGCAAGAATACTTTTAGTCTGACTGTAACCAGCTATTTTGGTAAACGTAGTGCCTCTGCCTCCACTACTGAATTAGAGCCAGACGCAATCGCCAAAACTTTAAGACGTGCTGAAGATCTGGCTCGTATTGCTCCTGAAGATCCTGAATGGGTGGAATTGTTACCGCATCAAACCTACAGCGATCGTACCCCAGCCTTTGACAAAGCTACGGCTACTTTATTGCCCCTAAAAAAAGGCGAAATTATTCAGCAGGTATGTTCTCTCAGTAAAGATGCAGGAGTCAACGGATCGGGGACATTGAGTTTCCAGGTATCCCTTTACGCTATCGGTAACTCGGCGGGGTTACGGGGTTGCGATCGCACTACCGAAGCCGACTTTAGCTTTACCGCCCGTGTTGATAATGGTTCTAGCTGGAATCGCTGTACTGCCTGGAGTATCGAGCGCTTACCGATTATCGAATTAACTGAAAAAGTAATCAAAAGAGCGATCGCTTCGCGCAATCCTCAGACGATCGAACCAGGAAACTACACCGTTATTTTTGAACCTTCTGCATTTGCTAGTTTACTACCTTGGGTAATCTGGAATCTAGATGCGCGGGCAGCCGATGAAGGACGTTCTTTTATGTCTCGTAGCGATGATTTAGGTAACCCTCTCGGTAATAAAGTTGGCGAACAGCTATTTAATCCTATTGTTCAAATACAGCGTAATGCTGCTCATCCTCTGTTGCAGGGAGGCAGGTTTTTTGGCGATGGTTTGAGCAATAATCAGCTAGACATCATCAAAGACGGTATCCCGCAAACTCTTTCTTATAGCCGCTACTGGGCAAGAGAACAAAACCAAGATCCTACAGGGGCAATGTATCCTATTGTTATGACTGGTGGCGATCGAACTGTTGCCGATCTAATTGTCAGTACTGAACGAGGTATTTTAGTTAGTCGTGCTTGGTATGTCCGTTATGTAAATCCCCGCACTTTAGAAGTTACAGGAATGACCAGAGACGGTACTTTCTTAATTGAAAACGGCGAGATTGCTTACCCAATTAAAAACCTTCGTTTTAACCAGTGTTTACCCGAAATGTTGCAAAACGTAGTGGAGTTGAGTCAAGCAAAACGCTGTGGCAGTAGCGTTATTCCTGGCTGTAAAGTTGAGAATTTCCACTTTAGCAGTATCACCGAGAGTATATAAAGGGATAAAAGATAAAGAGCAGTAGGGTGGGCAGCAAGGATAAACTTGCCTAAAATAAAAACATCATTTTATTTATGCCCACCAAATCCTAATATTGGTTACGTTTGAATAGCAAAATATTTGGATAGTTGAGAATTAGGACAATAGGGAACTGGAGAATAACTTTATTTAAAGTAATCATCCAAACTTGATACAAGATCCGCCCCCAAACTTGCAAAACATTAGAATGACATCTAAAATATTTCTAAATCATTTCAATAATTTGCAACATTTTCCTCTAGTTATAATATATAAAATTACTTTCTAAATATTAGCGGGTACAATTTTCAACAATAGTGATTTAAATAACTATTGTTGAAAAGAAAAAATTGGGCTTCGCAAAGAGAAGTTGGTGATTTTGGATAGATTTTTAATGTTTTTATGGCGATCTCATTTACCATAAGTAATTAGTAGGATGAGTAAGCGAGGGGCAACGCATATAAAAATAGTTTTCAGATGTTAAATTACTAGACTTTGCTTACGCTAAAGTCACAGTTTAGTTAACCTGAAACCCTTACGATATCTTACTTGCTACTTGCTAATTCAGTTAAGCGGTACTAGTGCGTTCTTCAACTTTATTATCATATTTTAAATGTCTATTCTTAATGGAACACATCCGACAATTTATATCTAATAGCTCAAATTAAGTTAAACTAGTTATTTAATACAATTTTTTACTTATTTACTACAATTAATTTTAAAAATTAATGGATCTATGTCTAGTTAAAGTTTTTCTACCGTTAACAAAAGAACAAAACCTCCGACAATTGCTATCTTCTTATCCTTGGTTGGAAACCGAATCTATCTTTAAATCGCAGCAACAACTTTTAGTCAACATCTTACTTGAGTCAGAACGAGTTGAGACAGTAGTTGACGATTTAAAACAAAAATTCCCTCACCTGGAAGATTGGCAACTGCTGATATTGCCAGTAGAAACAATATCGACTCAAGCTGACGCAAAATCGCCCGAATCTGCCGAACCAGATAAAGACGATCGCATTCAACAACGAGAAGTTTATACTCAAATATCTCAAGGCATTCACCTTGACACCACGGAAGTTTCGCTGGTTATTTTAGCTACGGCGATCGCTGCGATCGGTTTATTACAGGGAAGTCAAGTAGTAATAATTGGGGCGATGGTAATCGCACCTTTACTCAAGCCCAACATGGCATTAGCTGTGGCTACTACTTTTGGTGATTTACCGCTGGCAATGAGAACCATCAAAGTTGGTTTGACAGAAATTTTAATATCTTTGTTGCTGTCAATTTTCTTGGGGATATTAATGCCAGTGGATCTAGGAATGAACGAGATTGCGCTCAGAACTAGCGTAAATTTTTCCGATGTTGTTTTAGCTTTTGCTTCGGGGGTGGCTGGGGCAATCTCTCTGACAGTTGGCGAACAAAAAGCAGTAGTAGGAGTGATGGTTTCAGTAGCACTATTGCCTCCTCTAGTAGTTTTAGGAATGCTAATTGGTTCTGGGCTATGGGGATCTGCTGTTGAAACAGCAGTTTTGGTGTCAACCAATATTGTTTGTCTGAATTTAGCTGCGATCGCCACGTTCTGGTTGCGGGATATTCGTCCCCAACAATGGTGGCAAAAATTTCAAGCTAGTAAAATAACTGGGATGGCGACTATTTTTTGGTTAGTCATTCTAGCTTTATTAATTAGCGTTATCTTTATGTTCCAGTTTGATGAAGCTAAAGCAAGCTCGATCTTTCCAATACAGGATAAAGTAAATAATTGCTCTTAACTATTGACTGACTAAAGACTGATTCCTTGTAAACTTTCACGGGGGTTTTCGCTACGCAGATCGCGGATTTTCTCGTAGTACTCTTTTTCTTGAGAACTAATTTTTTGAGGCGTAGCAACTACAATGCGTACCAGTAAATCTGTTCGATTTCCCTGGGGAGAAGACCACCCTTTCCCACGCAAACGTAATACCTGACCCGAACTTATGCCCCCAGGAACTTTCATGTTTACCGCACCATCAGGAGTCGGAATACTGATTGATGAACCTAAAACTGCTTCATCGGGTGTTATTGGAACTTCACAGATTAAGTTATCGCCTTCAAAACTAAAAAAAGCATGAGGATTTAATTGAATATTCAAATATAAATCTTCTTGTTGCTGGCTGTAGGAACTAAATTTTCCCTTCCCAGCTAAACGAATACGAGAGCCAGGTTTAGCGCCGGCAGGAATACGAACTTCTACTGTCTCTTGTCCTAAGTTGAGATGTTTAGTAGTACCTCGAAATGCTTCGGCATGAGTCAAGTTGATGCTAGCTTCGCTATTTGCCGAGCCAGGTCTAACTCCGCCAAAGTCCTGATAATTGCTGTTTTTAGCAAAACCCGGGGATGAGTGGTTTCGAGGAGTGCTGCTAGCATCAGGAGTAGAGAAACGACCTAAAAGTTCATTGATAAATTCTTCAAAGTTGCCGTATTGACTAAAGTCTGTGTTGTTGGAGTCAACTTTGGTATTAACCTTGTTACGGCCCGAACTCGTTCCCGGGTAATCTGTAGTACCCTGCTGCCAATATTGTCCAAAGCGATCGTATTTAGAGCGTTTGTTTTCATCACCCAGTACGTCATAAGCTTCGCTAATCTCTTTAAACTTCGCTTCGGCAGCTTTATTGCCCTGATTGCGATCGGGATGATATTTTAAAGCTAGTTTGCGAAATTTCTTTTTAATTTCATCAACACCTGCTGTTTTATTGACTCCTAAAATAGCGTAATAATTTTTAAATTCGGTAGAAGACATTGGGAATTATTTCCTAAGAAAGTTAGCTTGCTTTAGTATGCTCAATAATACGAACGAAGGTAAATAAGATAATTTTAATAATATTATTTAAAGTTTAACCTTATAATCACCAATTAATTAGTTGAGCTTAAGTTCCTGATTACCTAACTAAGCATGGCTTGATTTGCTTGATTTAAACAGGCAAACTTTGCTACTGTTTTTCAAAAGCATTTTTAAATTGACGTAAACAAAGGGTGCAGCAAATTTAACTACACCCCAAAAAACTTAAATTTCAATCACGGATTGAACAACGCTAAATTACTGCTTTGGTAAAATTAACTTTTAAAAAGCTGGCGACTGTATCTTTGTATTCTAGATAACTGTATTGTCAGCAATAGTTGCATTCTTTAAAACGACAATAATACCGCTACGAATATAGAAGCCGTCGTCCTCTCTTTGAGATTCTTCAACCCGGTCTTTGTTCAAAATTTGAACATGGCGACCAATACGAGCATTTTTATCTACAATGGCATGACGAATTGTTGAACCTTCGCCGATTCCTACAGGAACTACTTCATTTTGCCAGCCCGAATTTCTTTCAGCAAAAGGCTCATAAAAATCAGCACCCATAATCAAACTATCTTCAATAGTGCAATCAGCCTCGATCCGAGTTCTTATGCCAATTACAGAATGATTAATATGACAATTTTTGAGGATACATCCTTCACCAATCATCGATTCGCTTACTTGACAATCTAGCAGTTTTGTTGGTGGTAAATAGCGCGATCGGGTGTAAATTGGAGCTTTTTCATCATAGAAGCTAAAATCAGGATGAGGCTGCTTGGTAAGAGCCAAATTTGCTTCATAAAATGATTCAATCGTCCCAATATCTTCCCAATAGCCTTTAAATAAGTAAGCTTGAAGATTATGATCTTTTGCTGCCCCTGGGATAATTTCGTTACCAAAGTCAGTTTGGTTAGAATTATTTTCTAATAAGTCAATCAAAACCTTTTTCTTAAAGACATAAATCCCCATAGAAGCTATGTATGGACTTTGTTTGGCTTTATCTGAGGTTAGACCTAATACGGTAGTGTCTACCTGCATTTTTTTTAAATCTTCTCCCTTGGGTTTTTCGGCAAAGTCGATAATTCTGCCTTGGTCATCTATTTTCATTAACCCAAAGCTAGAAGCTCTTTTGTCGTCAATCGGCACTACTGATAAGGTAATGTCCGCATTGGTTTGCCGATGATGTTGAATAAATTGACTGTAATCCATGCGATAGAGATGATCGCCAGACAAAATGATAATTTCATCAACATCCCATTCTTTAATCGATTTGATATATTGGCGAACCGCATCAGCCGTACCCTGAAACCAACCAGAGTTATCTTTAGTCTGCTGTGCTGATAGTACCTCTACAAATCCTTCTCTAAATCCAGAAAAGTTATAACTACGATTTAGATGTCGATTAAGAGAAGCAGAATTAAATTGAGTCAAAACATAAATTTTGAGAATCTCAGAATTTATACAGTTACTAACGGGAATATCTATTAAACGATATTTACTAGCTAGGGGTACTGCTGGTTTTGCCCTTAATTTAGTTAGGGGATACAAACGAGTACCTGCACCGCCTCCTAGAATGATACCTAATACTCTTTTCACTTCTTAAAAACCTCGTGACTGCCTATGCCTCTCAAAATAAAGTTTATCTGATATCAGGGACAGATTAAGCAAAATGACCAGGAAAAGGATGAGTTTTGTTAAAGTATTAAGTGAATGTAATATAAGCGATCGCTGAATTACTCAGCAAGATTGTGATTTTTAAAATTATTTTCCAACCGACATGGATTTGTATATGTCATCAACAGAAACATCTTTACCGCCCAAGCTAGCTAAAATTGTTGACCGCTTCAAACGCCGTTCTAATCCCAAGCAAAAATACGCACAGCTACTTCACTATGCTAACCAACTCCCAGCCATGCCAGAATCGGGCAAGACTGAGGAAAATAAGGTCAAGGGGTGTGTTTCTCAGGCATACATTACCGCTAGCCTAGAAAACGGTAAGATTTGTTACCAGGGAGATGCTGACGCACAATTGGTTAAAGGTTTAGTAGCATTTTTAATTGCGGGATTAAACGATTTAACGCCAGAAGAGATTATTAAAATAGAACCCAATTTTATTGAGGATACAGGTTTGAAAGTTAGTCTTACTCCTTCGCGCGCCAACGGTTTCTTTAATATTTTTCAGATGATGAAGAAAAAGGCTATGGGCTTTCATTTAGGCACGGCAGAGTAATTTATTCTCAACCAATATTTAATGCTGTTAATAAGTGACTTCTCCCAACGCTGTAATCTTTGTTATCTCGTCTACAAGGTCTACAACATAATCTAGATATGCAATTAACGTTGTGTATGTCTTCTACAGCTGGGCGATCAGTAACTAACATTCACTTCTTTGTTGCAAATATTCTAACGTCGATCCTTTTTCAGTCATGGTTTCTAGAGGTGTCCATTCACCAGTAGTTTCTAACACTAGGATACCTTGTTGAGTGCGTTGACTGGCTTGAACTAAACCTTGCTCATTAGCTAACTTAAACCATTCTGAGAAAGTATCATTAACTTGACTCAATTGTCTTTCTTCATCGGTTAGATTAGGTGTCCAATTTTCCTCAAGTGCTTTGTAGCATTTAATCTAACTCCTATGTTTGATAATTTGGCTTGCAGTTGACTATCAATTTCTTGATTATCATTAGACTCCTGAATTTTATTTTGAATTGAATTGACACTCCCCCTGCGTGAACGCAGGGGATTCTTGGTTCACAGAAAAAACTTACTCTGACAGACTTTCATCAGCCAAAGCAGAGGTTTCGTCTCCCCAAGCTTTAGATCCCGTATGCCCTACGGTACTTAGTCCAACGGACAAGATATTTCTAGCTGCGTTTTACATCCTAGTAATTGTTTAATCTCTTCAGCTTGTTTAATAGCTTGACTATTAACACGGTCAAATAAATCTAGTTTTGTACCAATACGGTATAATTGCCCAGTCATCTTTTCGTTTTGTGTCTTTGATATTCATCAATTAAATAATCACAGAAGAACTGTGTTAGTTCTTTATTAACATGGATTATTCTGTCTCCGCTTTTAGCTCTTGCTCTGAAATTATCGAGTCTATTGGTTACATGAATTTCGTTTGTTCCTCTTACAAAATCTTCTAAACGTCAACCCAGTGCTTCACCACTACGCATTTTTGACTCATAGATAAGACAAATTAAAATACTTATCTCTTTTGTAGCTGCATTGGTAATACTGGACGAGATTGATTTGTCGAGGGATAAAATTTAATTTTGCTTCCATTAGATGATGAGGTTGATCGCAGATAGTCATTTCTTCCATTGAATCCCAGTGCAAAGGCCGAAAAAAGCGCACGTTAGATAGTTGGACTGTAGCCAAAAAGCGATCGCTGCCCCAGGTATTAGCAGTCAGTGGTCACGGCTTTTTTAATGTTATCTAAGCTAAGAAGTCACCTTCTTAACTCGACTACAGAACGCAGCATGACAATTTCTCGTCACTGCGCTCCTCAATGAGATGATTCCTGTCTTGAATACTTCTGTCTGTGCCATTCAATGTAATCTTGACGACTT